>PMXT01000079.1:0-7071 GCA_003170995.1 Actinomycetota bacterium
GTGTCACCAGTAGCTCCGGTAGCACCAGCGGGACCGGTATCACCAGTAGCGCCGGTAGCACCAGTAGCGCCGGTGGCTCCATCAGTGCCGCTGGCTCCGGTGGCTCCGGTGGCGCCGGTTACTCCAACTGGACCCTGGATACCTTGGATGCCAGTAGCGCCGGTAGCACCAGTAGCGCCGGTAGCGCCGTTCGATCCGGCCGCTCCAATCGGGCCCTGGATGCCCTGGGCGCCGATTGCTCCGGTGGCCCCGGTGGCGCCAGTCGCTCCATCGGAACCGTCCGTGCCGTTGGTGCCGTTGGTGCCGTTCGATCCTGCCGGGCCTGCCGGGCCTGCCGGGCCAGTCGCGCCCGTAGGCCCTGTCTGCAGCGGATAGGTGTCGACCTGGATCGCCGGCTGCTGCTGTGTCCAGGGGCCGATGGTCGCGGACGAATCCCACGCGTGACCCGAGTCGAGCCTGAAGATGCCGACGCCACCGACGCCGTTATCGAGATAAAAGCCCGCGTAGCTCGAGTTTAGGTAGGCGGCATCCGGCAAGGGGTCGGTGCCTACAGAAGGCAGCGGGTCGTCGGTGTTGACTGCGACGTTTAGCGAGTCGTATCCGCAACCGGGGTAGCACGGCGCGGACTGACCAATGGGCTGATAGCCGCGATGGGTCGTGTTGTACATGACCGAGACGATCACGTTGTCGGGCAGCGTCAGGTGACGCCCGCCCAGGTCCCAGCTGATGTTGTGCGCCAGCCCGTTGTAACAGGTCGAGTCCGTCGCGTCGTACCACTTGCCTCCCGTGCAGTTGCCGGGATTGGCCGAGGGCCGGTACGGGATCTTGAACGTCTGCGTGTCCGACGCGAGCAGATTGCCGACGGAGGTGCCATCAGAGTCGACGGCGTAGATGTTGAGCGTGATCGGCAGGCTGAACATCGCCCCGGGCGTCGTGGCGCAGGTAACCCCGCCGCCGTTCTGGCAGCCCCAGCTGCTCATGGTTACCGTCACGACGGGGTTCGTCCGCTGACCGTTGGCCAATCCGATCAGGCCACCGAACTCGGATGTCGAGGTCGCTTCGAAGGCGACGCTCGCCAGGTTCCCCGGCAAGGTGCTGGGGATGTTTTTGTAGACCGTCGCCGAGACCGTCGCCGCGCTTGCCGTGCCCGCGACAGTCAGGATCAGGGCGCCGGCGGCGATCGCCATGGCCCATTTGTGTATGGAAAACATCGAGCCTCACTCTCTTGGAAATCGAAGAAGTGTGCTCGCCGACCTACGCTTCCGGGCAGGCGAGATGATCTGAGCGTGATGTCTCTTGGTGATGCACCATACGCGCTTTTGGTGCTGCCGCTACGCGTTAAGCGACATATCCGCCACGTTTCGGAGGAGGTTCATGCCCCGGACGGGTGATCGGGGAGGATTGGGCGAGAGTCGGCCCGCCGGCACAACCGAGCTTTCCCGAGCCCGCTACCCTCCCCCGCATGACCGCGACCTCCGACCGCACCCTTCTGACCCGCCTGATGTGGATGTCGATCGCGGCCGCGCTGGTCACGATCACCATGAAGACGGTCGCCTGGCGGTTGACCGGGTCGGTCGGGCTGCTCTCCGATGCGGTCGAGTCGCTGGTCAACCTGCTGGCGGCGATCGTGGCCCTGATCATGATCCGCTGGGCAACGCTTCCGCCCGACGAGGAGCACGCCTTCGGGCACGAGAAGGCCGAGTACTTCGCGGCCGGAGCCGAAGGGGTTTTCATCCTCGGGGCGGCCGTGTCGATCGTCTGGGTGGCGGTGGAGCGCCTGCTTCATCCGGCAGGGCTGGAGTCGATCGGGCCGGGATTGGCGGTCTCGGTTGGGGCTTCGCTCGTCAACCTGGGCGTCGCCATGACGCTGATTCGCTTCGGTCGCCGGCGTCGCTCGATCACGGTCGAAGCCGACGGGCGCCACCTGATGACCGACGTCGTCACCTCGGCAGGCGTTGTCATCGGCGTGATCGCCGTCGCCGTCAGCGGCTGGCACCCACTCGACCCGATCGTTGCCATCGCCGTCGCGCTGAACATCGTCGTCACCGGCGTGCGCCTGATCCGCCGCTCGGGCGGAGGCTTGATGGACCGCGCCCTGCCGCCCGAGGAGCTGGCCGCGATCGAGATGGCGCTCGCCCCCTACCGCGACGAGGGAATCGGCTTCAAGGCGCTACGAACGCGGCGCTCGGGCCGTCGCTCCTTCGTCTCGGTGGAGGTGCTCGCGCCCGGCCGCTGGACAATCGCGCGCGGGCACGATCTGCTCGAGCAGATCGAGCGAGACATCACCGCCGCGCTTCCCGAGGCCTCGGTCACGACGCACCTGGGGCCTCTGAAGAAATGACGAGCCGTCGCCCGGGTACGGCCGCTTCGGTCGTGCGGGCCTAGCGAGACAGGCCCTTGCTGCGATCGAGCCCCGGCGGCGAGGGCTATGATCTGCCGTTATGCGCGCCCACCGTCGTCCGGTCGCCAGCTTGGCACTCGGCGGACTACTCGCCCTGACCCTGATCGTCGGCGTATCCGCCGGAGCAGCCGCTCGAGCGTCTACTAGCGCCGCACGATCCGTCAAGATCAGCGCCAGCCTGAGCGAGACGCCCTTCGCGCCGAGCGAGACCGGTTCGGTACGACTCGTCTACCGCTTCTCCGGTAAGAGCAAGAGCTTCGCCTACCGCCTTTCGCTCAAGAAGAAGTCGAAGTGGCTCCTCTTGCGAAGCGTCACGAACAAGGGGAGCTTCAGCGGTAGCCACACCATGGCGGTCGCGAAGCTGTTCGCCCGCAAAAAAGTCGCCCTCGGCCGCTATCGCCTCGAGCTCAGCGCCGGCGCGGGCCACAGCAAGATCTATTTCGACATCGTCAAGGCCGTCAAGACGACAACCGTTCGCGTCGGCGCCGGAGATGCCCACAGCTGCGCTCTGATCTCGGGCGGCACGGTCAAGTGCTGGGGAGGCAACCACCTCGGAGAGCTCGGCAACCGCTCGACGACCGACAGCGCCACCCCCGTCGCGGCTAACGGGATCGCAAACGCCAAGGTCGTCACGACCGGCACCTTCACGACCTGCGCTCTCATCCCGCTCGGAAAGATCAAGTGCTGGGGAGACAACTCATACGGCAAGCTAGGTGCTGGGCCGAAGTATCCCGGCTATAGCTCGCTTCCGATCTCGGTTAGCGGAATCGTGCACGCCGTCGCCGTCAGCTCCGGCGCTGAGCATTCTTGCGCTCTGCTGGCGGGCGGCACTGTCAGGTGCTGGGGCCGCAACAACTCCGGCGATCTCGGAAGCAGCAAGAGCTACAGCCCGGTTCCGGTCACAGTCCCCGGAATCACCAGAGCGGTCGCGATCAGCGCCGGCTACCGCCACAGCTGCGCCTTGCTCGCCGGTGGCAAGGTCGTCTGCTGGGGCAACAACCACTTCGGGGAGCTCGGCAACGGCAAGACGGGCAATCGGAAAAAACCGGTGACGGTTCGCGGAATCACGAAGGCCGTCGCCATCAGTGCCGGCAACGACCACAGCTGCGCTGTTCTTTCCAATCACACGATCAGGTGCTGGGGCCGAGCCGACAGTGGCGCGCTGGGCGACGGGTTGACAGCCCACGGCCACGCCGACAAGAACAAGATCGATTTCAGCCCCACGCCGGTCGAGGCCAAGGGAATCACGACCGCCACGGCCGTCAGCGCCGGCAGCGGCTTCACGTGCGCTCGGCTCTCCAGTAAACAGATCAGCTGCTGGGGCAGTAATGGAGGCGGCGAGCTCGGCAACGGCACCACCTCGAGCAGCCCCACTCCGGTTCCGGTCAGCGGAATCACGAAAGCGGTCGCGGTCGCCGCCAGCGCGGGCTCCGGCAGCAAGGGTCACGCCTGCGCGCTCCTATCGAGCGGTAAGGTCGAGTGCTGGGGCAACAACTCCACAGGCCAGCTCGGAAGCGGCGGACAAGACTACAGTCCGGCTCCTGTCGCCAGCGTGATCACCGGCGCCGGCGCGATCGACGCGGGTGATGCCCACAGCTGCGCCCTGCTCTCGGACGGAACGGTCGCATGCTGGGGCAGCAACTCCCACGGCCAGCTCGGTAATGGAACGACTACCGGCAGCGCCAGCCCGGTCGCAGTCAGCGGCATCACGGGCGCGCTCAGCATCAGCGCCGGCTCGACGCACAGCTGCGCCGTCGTCCTCCCGGGCACGGTCAAGTGCTGGGGCAACAACTCCAAGGGCCAGATCGGCAACGGATCGACGACCGACAGTCCGACTGCGGTTGCCGTGAGCGGCCTCACCACGACCGTAAAAGCCGTCTCCGCCGGCTACGACCACAGCTGCGCCCTGCTCTCAGACGGAACGGTCGAGTGCTGGGGCAACAACTCCGACGGCCAGCTCGGCGACAGCACGACGACCGACAGCTCGACTGCGGTCGCCGTGAGCGGCATCGCGGGCGTAAAGGCCATAGCTTCCGGTCGCGACTACAGTTGCGCCCTACTCTCGGACGGAGCGGTCAACTGCTGGGGCTACAACTCCGACGGCCAGCTCGGTAATGGAACGACCACCAGTAGCGCAACCCCGGTCGCCGTGAGCGACATCGTTGGCGCAAAGGCCGTCACTGCCGGCGACAACCACAGCTGCGCCTTGCTCTCAGACGGAACGGTCAAGTGCTGGGGCAACAACTCCAAGGGCCAGCTCGGCAACGGAACGACCACCGACAGCTCGACTGCGGTCGCCGTGAGCAGTATCACGGGCGCGCTCAGCATCAGCGCCGGCTCGTCGAGCAGCTGCGCTGTCGTCTCCACGGGCACGGTCAGCTGCTGGGGCGACAACTCCAAGGGCAAGCTCGGTAACGGTACGACAACCGACAGCTCGACTGCGGTCGCCGTAAGCGACATCAGCGGGGCACTCGACGTCAGCGTTGGAGCTTCACACGCCTGCTCACTCCTCACCAGCGGCGGTGCGGTGAGATGCTGGGGCGACAACTCCAGCGGTGAGCTCGGTGTTGGCGAGCTCGACTACAGCTCGACCCCGGTCGAAGTCACCGGGCTTCCCTAGCGCGCCGGCGAGCGCAAGCGCAGTTGAAAACGCCGGCTCGGACGAGACCCGCAGCTTTACCGCTGTCGTCTGCCTGCAGCTCCAAAGCACCTGTCGCACCGGCGGCCGCGGCGATCGCTAGGATCGTCAACGATGATCGCCTCCATTTTCTGGCTGCTAACACCCGTCTGGGTGCTGCTCTTCTTCGTCTTGCTGCTCGGGGTCTTCGCCATTCTCAGCCGAATCAGGGGCGGCCGTTACGTGCGCCCGATCGTGACCGGGATGTTGAAGATTCCACTACTCGGGCGCGGGCTGAGAAGGCTCTCGGAATCGGCTATGGAGCGCTCGAACCCGGCGCTCGCCAGTGCAGTCAAGAAGCTCAATCGGTCCGGCGCAATGCGCGATCCGCAGCGAATGCAGAAGGCGTTGTCGATGCTCACAGCCGCCGAGCGGCGCGCCTGGATGGAGGCCGCCAAACGACAGCAGCAACAGGGCTCCGACTCCGAGGTATCGAACAGGCAGATTAGGCGTCAGCTCGAGCGCGAGGGCCTGGGCCAGGGTCAAGGCCAGGGTCAGAAAGGCAAGGCCAAGCCCAAGCCGAAACGCGGCCTGCTCGGGCGGAGGAAGAAGGCGCAAGAGGAAGAGCCCCAGCACCCACGCCGGGGACAGCGGCCCGGCCGGAACCGCAAGAAGCGCCGGCGCCGCTAGCGACCGCATGGACGGAGACCGAAAGTCCGTTCGTCCCGTCCTCCTGGCCGCCGTGGCGGTGGTCGCGCTCCTCACGGCCTCGTCGTGCGGATCTGGCTCGGGTCACCCGGCAGGACGGAAGCCTCCGCGACCGAGCTCGCCCTTCTACGTGGGTGTGTCCGACGGAGTGGTTCGCTCCGACGGCCGTCGCTACGACGTTCCGCGAATAGGCGGGATTCTGATTCTGGTCACGAGCGTCTTCTTCTCGCCCGATCACGCCGAAGCGGTCGTCCCCAGCCCGACCTTCGCTCCTCCCCGTACGAGCTGGCGCCATATGCGGATCGTCGATCTCAGCAACGGCTCGAGCAGGGTCGTCTCCACGGAGCCGCTGACTGCCTCGCCCGTCTTTGGGCCGCACGGCGACATCGCCTATGCCTCGGGAACTACCGTGCACTTCCTCGACGGTCGCACTATTCGCGCCCGCGGTCTGCCGAGGGGGGCGAAGATCATCATCCTCGAGCTCGCCCCGAAGGACGGCATCGCAGCGGCGCTCGTCACCTGGAACTGGCAGGGAAAGTATCCGCATCCCGGCGAGGCCCTGTACGTGATCTCACCACGGCAAACGCGCCGCGTCGTAGGCGACCTCGAAGCTCTCTCCGAGCAGCCCGACCCGGTCTGGAGCCCGAACGGAGACTGGATCGCCTTCTCGCGGGCGGCGAACGGGCGCGGCACCGTCGTCTACGCCGTCCGCAGCGACGGGAGCGACCTGCGGAAGATCTCCCAGGGCAGGAGAGCCTTCGGGCCGATCTGGTCGCCGGACGGAAAGCAGCTTGCCTATACCCAGAACAACGGTCGTGACGAGGTCTATGTCTCCGACCTGAACGGGCACGAGCGGCGGCTGACCCACACTCAGGTGAAGCCGGGATGGATCGATGGGGGCGACGATCCCAATCCGGGCACCGTCGCCGGGGCCTGGTCTCCCGACGGCCGCTCCATCGCAGTGATCACCGCGAACCGGCTGGGCGTGGTGGACGCGGAGAGCGGCGAGGAGCGCCTCCTCGGGGTCGAGGTCGGGCCCACCGACGGCCCTGTCTGGTGGCCGTCCGCCTCCCGCTGACGAGAGCTAGCGCTCGAGCAGGGCGACGGCCTGGGCGGCCAAGCCCTCGCCGCGGCCCGTGAAACCGAGCCTGTCGGTAGTCGTGGCCCTAACGGTCACGCACCCCGGCTCGACGGCAAGCGCAGCGGCCAGACGCTCCTGCATCTTCTCGCGCTGTGGTGCGATACGCGGCTCCTCGCCAACGAGGATGCAGTCGGCGTTGACCAGCTTCCAGCCGGCGCCGCGCACCTCGCTGTAGGCGCGAGCGAGCAGGTCGAGCGAGTCGGC
>PMXT01000079.1:7083-13320 GCA_003170995.1 Actinomycetota bacterium
TCGCCGTCGGAGTGTCCGGCGAGGCCGCGTGGATATTCGATGGCGACGCCGCCCAGCACAAGCGGCACACCGGCCTCGAAGGCATGGGCATCGATGCCAATGCCAACTCTGAGCTCGCTCATCATCTCTCCTTGGCTAGCCAGCTCTCGATCAGAGCCAGATCTTCGGGTGTGGTCACTTTGTGTAGGCGCCGGTCGCCCTCAACCGAGAGAACGCGACCGCCTCGCCTCTCGACCAGCGCCGCGCAGTCGGTCGCCTCGTCGTGCTCGTCGGCGTAGGCAGCGCGAAGCGCCTCGGCGCGAAAAGCCTGCGGCGTCTGGACGGCAACGAGCGAGTCGCGCTCGAGCGTCTCGATCACACGCTCGTTCTCGACCCGCTTGACGGTGTCGACCAGCGGCAGCGCCGGCACGACCGCGTCCCAACCTTGCCCAAGTGGCTCGAGTACGCGCCCCACGACCTCCGCACTCACCAGTGGCCGAGCCGCATCGTGAACGAGTACGAAATCGGCGTTCTTGGGGATCTCCGCCAGGGCCAGACGAACGCTCTCGCCACGCTCTCGTCCTCCCCGCACGACCGCGCTGACCTTGTCACAGCCGAGCTCTTCGGCAAGCAGGATGACGGCCTCCTCCCAGCCGGGCGGAGCCGCTATAACCAGGCCGTCGATCGATTCGCAGCCATCGAGCCGCTCTACGCTCTCGGCTAGAAGCGGTCGCCCGGCGAGGGCGGCGAAGGCCTTCGGGCGCTTGTCACCGAACCGGCTACCCGCTCCGGCAGCACAGACGACGACCCAGACCAGTGTGCTCGTCACAGTCGATCCGCGAGTCGGTACGCCGACGTCGAACCGGCCGCCGCGGCTAGACGGAGGCTACAACCGGCTCCCGCTTGCTCGAGCTCGCATTCGACGACTTCTTGCCGTTCTTGGTCAGCACGTTCTCCAGCCACGCGGCCGCCTCTTCCTCGTTCAGATCGAGCGCGTACATGAGCTCGCTGGAGAGGATCTTCTTGGCCTTGACGAACATCTGCTTCTCGCCGGTCGAGAGACCCTTCTCGAAGTCGCGCAGAGACAGGTTCTGCACGACTTCGGACAACTCGAGGATGTCGCCCGTCTTCATCTTGTCGCGGTTGTGCTTGAAGCGGCGGTTCCAGTTCTTCGGCATCTCGGTCTTGCCGGCCGTGAGAGCAACAATGACGGCATCGATCCCGGCCTCTTCGATCACCGGCCGCAGCCCAACCCGCTCGGCGTTCTCGCTCGGAACCTGAACCGTCATGTTGTTGTGAAGGATCCTGATCGTCAGGTACTCGCGCTTCTGTTCGAGAATGGTGCGCATCTCCTTCGCAACCACCGTCCCCGCACCGTGATGCGGGTACACGACTTTTTCGCCGACTTCAAACAAGCGACACTCCCCTTTCGAGCCGTGTTCGCGAAAAGGCCGGCGGTGTGATACCCGCCGGCTGAATACTGCTCAATGGTAGCAAAAAACGCTGGAAAACGCACGTTTTCGAGCGTTTCAACACAAAATCCCTGCTCAGAGCTCGTTTCGAAATAGGGACCCATCCCGGTCGGGATGTGCGACCGAGGTGGTCGAAGCGTGGATGCCGGGAACTCGTGCCGGAATGAAGATCCGCCGACCGGGTGCGATCGGCAGGTCGTCAATTGAAGCGAGCTCTCAATTCAATTCGAGCTCTTTCAACCTACGTAGGGCTTCCCTAATGTCTCGCGCTCTATTGCGCCCGATTCCATCGACCTTCTGAAGCTCCTCGTTTGAAGCCTCCAGGATGGCGTCGAGGCCACTGAAGGCTGTGACGATCCTGTGTGCGGCGCCGGTAGGCAGACGGGCAAGGTGAGAGAGAACTCGGTAGCCACGCGGCTCGACGCGGTGATCGAGCGGCACGATGTTACGGGGGTAGGCGAGCAGCTGGAGCGGGAACTCCGGCTCCAGGAGCTCGGCGAAAGAAAGTCGCGAGAGCCGCTCCAGAGCCTCCTCGGCCTCGGCGCCGCCGACTGAGTGGTAATCGTGGACGAGCGCCCGCTTCTCGTTCGGGAGCTCCCCGATCAGCTCTTCGAGTTGAAGCTTGATCAGCCGGCCGTCGCTACCAAGCTCGACGCAATCGCGCTCGATCTCAAAGGCCACGCGCGTGGACATCTCCGCCCGCTGAACGACCCCGAGCACGTCCTCGAGCATGACCGAGCCGCGTAGCTCGAGTGCAGTCAGACGGGCCAGCTGCTGGTCGAGCCGGCGCTGATAGGCCTCGAGCGTCGCCAGCGCCTGGTTGGCGCGGGCAAGCACGTCGGGGATGCGATCGAGCAGATAACGGTAGGACTCCACGAACAGGGTCAGCGTCTCTCGCTCCTGCGAGATCGCAATCACCAGGGCGGTGGTCTGCTTGGCGACACGCTCGGCGGTGCGGTGGCGAGTGCCGGTCTCACTGGAGAGAATCGTCGGGTCGGGCATCAGCTGCACGTTGGCGTAGGCCAGGCGCGAGACCGACTCGTTGACGACGACGGCACCGTCCATCTTCGCCAGCTCGTAGAGGAGCTGGGGCGAGAACTGGAGGTCGAGCGGAATGCCGCCCGAGTAGAGGAAGGAGAGCGCCTGCGGTTCGCCGATCACGATCAGGGCGCCCTCGTGCGAGCGGATGATGTCCTCGATCCCCTCGCGCAGGCGGGTGCCAGGGGCGACCCGAGCGATCGAGTCGAGTAGGCGCGGGTTGCGCCGGGGATCCTTCGCCGCCGACCGCATCAAGCGAAGTCGTGCCGGAAGATCGTCCTCAGGGGACATGAGTTTCTCGTCGTTCATGCTCCTAGTCTTACCGCAGCCGGCCGGAAGCGCCAGGCCGCCGAGCCGTAGCGCATGCTAGAGCAGCTCGTCGGGCTCACCGCGGCGCTGCTCCAGGCCGCTCGCAAGCGCCTTCGCAAGCTTCGCCGCCTCGATCAACTCGAGCTCTCTCTTCGCCTTGACGCTGCCCTGGCAGACGAGGGCACGCTCGAGCCCGAGCTTGGCGCACTCACCCGCCCGGCGCTCGGCCTGGGTCGCCGCACGCAGGCGTCCGGTCAGGCCGATCTCGGCGAAGGCCGCAAGTCCCGCTCGCACCGGCACGCCCCGCGCCGCCGAGGCGATGGCCAGCGCGATCGCCAGGTCGGCGCCGGGCTCCTCGATGCGCACGCCGCCGGCCACGTTGACGAAGACGTCGGCTTGCCCGAGCGGCACTCGCGCGTGGCGCGAAAGCACCGCCACGATCATCGCCAGGCGCTTGGGATCGACGCCGGTACCGACCCGGCGCGGCATGGCCAGCTCGCTCCTCGCAACGAGCGCCTGGATCTCGAGCAAGATCGGACGCGAGCCCTCGAGCACGCAGGCGACCGCGGCGCCGACCTCACCGGGCTCGGAGTGGCCGAAAAGCGCCGAGGCATCGGGAATCCCGACCAGGCCGGCGGAGGTCATCTCGAAGACACCGAGCTCGTTGGTCGAGCCAAAGCGGTTCTTGGTCGCGCGCAAGATGCGGTGCTCGTGGAAGCGGTCGCCCTCGAACTGCAATACGCAGTCGACCAGGTGCTCGAGCACGCGCGGCCCGGCCACGGCGCCGTCCTTGGTCACGTGCCCGACGAGGAAGATCGCGATGCCGTTTTCCTTGGCCAGGCGCATCAGGCGCGAGGCTGCCTCGCGCACCTGCGCCACCGACCCCGGCGTCGAGCCGAGCGCCGACGAGTAGAGAGTCTGCACCGAGTCGATCACGCAAACTTCCGGACGCTCGCGCTCCAAAACTTCGCAAACCACCTCCAGCTCGGTCTCGGCCAGAATCTCGATCTTGCCGGCCCCGCCCAGACGCTCGGCCCTGAGCCTGACCTGAGCCGCCGATTCCTCGCCCGAGACGAGCAGGCCGCGACGCTGCTCGGTAATCGCGCGCAACGCGGCCAAGAGCAGCGTCGACTTGCCGATCCCGGGCTCGCCACCGACGAGCACGAGCGAGGACGGCACCAGCCCGCCGCCGAGCACGCGATCGAGCTCGGGCACGCCGGTTGGGATACGGTCGCTCTCGCTGGCCTCGACCTCGACCAGGCGCAGCAGCGGTCGCCCGACTCGCGGCGCGTTTACGGGGAGCCTTTCAACTACCTCCTCGGTCAGCGTGCCGAAGCTCTCGCAGCTCGGGCAACGCCCGAGCCAGCGTCCGGTCGAGTAGCCGCACTCCGTGCAGGAAAACTGGGTAGCCGCCTTTGCCATGAAGGCCGAGTCTACGTAGCGGCGCAGACGCCAACCGTGCCGTTTCTGTGCCGGCTCTCGTAGCCCTAGATACGGCCGAGCTCCGCGACCGTTTGCTTGCTTCGTTTACTCGCTGTTTTGCCCGTCGTAATCCGGAGAATCAGCTTCGGCCTCGGCCTTGGTCGCCCGTACGACGCCGTCTTTGTGATGAGCCGGCGAGTAGATCGTGTAGAGCTTCAGCGCCTCGGCGCCGGAGGTGTTGACGACGTTGTGCTCGGCTCCGGCCGGAACGATCACGGCGGCGCCGTCTTCCACCTCGTACACGTTTCCGTCGATTATCACCTGGCCTTCGCCCGACTCGAAACGGAAGAACTGATCGTTGTCCTCGTGAACCTCCAGGCCGATTTCCTCATTCGGCTTCAGGCTCATCAAGACGAGCTGGCTATGCGAAGCGGTGTAGAGAACTTTCCGAAAGTTCCCGTTTTGCAGGGTCAATTGCTCGATGTTGTCTTTGAATCCCTTCATTCCGTCCCCCCGAAGCTTCGAATTGCTTCCCCGGCTCGGCTAGAGCCGGAGAACACGGATTCCCCTACTCGGATCTCGAAAAGCGCCGGCTACAGCGTAGTCGGCGCGACAGGCCTGAGAGGGTCCATAATCACTCGCGTTTCTCGGCGTCGCCCCAGAAGGTGGCCTTGTCGGCCTCGTCCCAGATCGATGGGCCTGCGTCCTGCTCCTCCCAGACCGAGCGAAAGCCCTCACGATCCGTGGCCGGCTCGGGCTTGGCTCGAGCGAGTGAATCGGGCGCGAAGGCACGAGCGGCGGGCGCGACCGGTGCGGGCGCCTCAGTTGTGGCGCTCTCTGCTCGTTTGACGATCTCGCCGCGCTCGTTCACGGTGTAGGTCTTGGCGATGAAGTCTTCGACCTTCGCGCTGTCCAGCCCGCGCTTGGCGAACCTCGCTCGGGCCTCGTCGCTCAGGGCCGGGCGACCGTCGCGAACCACGAGCGAGCCCTGCAGCGTTCGCGCGCCACGACTCACGGTAAGGAGCACCACGACGAAGAGAAGGATAGCTATTAGTGCGGCGACCGAGCCGGCAGCTGCGGCGAGCGTGGGCTCAGCATAGGCGCAAAACGCCCGCTACTTCTCTTGCGCGCTCTTCTCGGAGTCTTCTTCGCCGCCGTCGCTCGAGACGACGACCTTCTCGGGCTCTGGCTCTGGCTCTGGCTCGGGCTCGGGCTCTGGCTCGGGCTCTGGCTCGGGCTCTGGCTCTGGCTCTGGCTCTGGGCCCGGGATGATCTTGATCTCCACGTCTTCTGTGTCCTTCTTGCGGTCGACGATCAGAGTGGCGCCCGGCATCAGCTCGGCGCCGAGCACGAAGTCGGCGAGCGGGTCCTCGATCAGGCGCTGGATCGCCCGGCGCAGCGGACGGGCGCCCATGGCCGGGTCGAAGCCCTTCTCGACCAGCAGATCCTTGGCCTTGTCGGTCAGCTCGATCGTCACCTTGTGCACCGCTATCTGCTCGCGCAGCCGTTTCAGCATCAGGTCGATGATCTGCTTGATCTCGGCCTTCTCGAGCTTGTGGAAGACAATCACCTCGTCGATGCGGTTCAGAAGCTCGGGCCGGAAGACCTTCTTCAGCTCGCTCGTGACGCGCGACTTCATGTCGTCGTAGGAGAGGCCGGCGTCGTCGGAAGACGAAAAGCCAAGCGATTGGTTCTTGGAGATCTGAGCCGCGCCCAGGTTCGAGGTCATGATCACGATCGTGTTGCGGAAGTCGACCTTGCGCCCCTGCGAGTCGGTCAACTTCCCGTCCTCGAGGATCTGCAAGAGGATGTTGAAGACATCGGGGTGAGCCTTCTCGACCTCGTCCATGAGCAGCACCGAATAGGGCTTGCGCCGCACCGACTCGGTCAGCTGGCCACCCTCGTCGTATCCGACGTAGCCCGGCGGCGAGCCGACCAGCCGCGACACGGAGTGCTTCTCCATGTACTCCGACATGTCGACCTGGATCATCGCCTCCTCGTCGCCGAAGAGGAACTC
>PMXT01000079.1:13354-16161 GCA_003170995.1 Actinomycetota bacterium
CGATCGCCGGATGCTGGCCGATCACACGCTTGTGTAGCTCGTCCTCCATGTGAATGAGCTTTTGCGATTCGGCCTCGGTGAGCTTGAAGACGGGGATGCCGGTCCACATCGAGACGATGTCGGCAATCTCCTCCTCGCCGACCTCGGGCTGCTCGGCCGCATCCTCGTCCTCGCGCCAGGACTCCTCCAGCTCTTTGCGCTTCTGCGTCAGCTTGCGCTCCTTGTCGCGCAGCGCCGCCGCCTTCTCGAACTCCTGAGCCTCGATCGAGGACTCCTTCTCCTTACGCACCGCCTCGATCTCTTCCTCCAGCTCGCGGTAGCGCGGAGGCGCGCTCATGGTGCGGATACGCATGCGCGAGGCGGCCTCGTCGATCAGGTCGATGGCCTTGTCGGGCAGGTGGCGATCTTGGATGTAGCGGTCGGCAAGCTGCGCGGCGGCGTCGAGCGCAGCGTCAGAGATCTTGCAACGGTGGTGCGCCTCGTAGCGATCGCGCAGGCCGCGCAGAATCTGGATCGTGTCGTCAACGGAGGGCTCGTCGACGCGAATCTGCTGGAAGCGCCGCTCGAGCGCGGCGTCGCGCTCCAGGTACTTGCGATACTCGTCGAGGGTGGTGGCGCCGATCGTCTGTAGCTCGCCACGCGCCAGCGCCGGCTTGAGAATCGAAGCCGCATCGATCGCACCCTCAGCCGCGCCGGCGCCGACGAGGTTGTGCAGCTCGTCGATAAACAGAATGATGTCGCCCCGCTGGCCGATCTCCTTCATGACCTTCTTCAGGCGCTCCTCGAACTCGCCGCGGTACTTGGAGCCGGCCACCAGTGCCGCCAGGTCAAGCGTGTAGATCTGCTTGCCCTTGAGCAGCTCTGGAATGTTGCCGCTGGAGATGCGCTGGGCGAGCCCCTCGACGACGGCCGTCTTGCCTACGCCGGGCTCTCCGATCAAAACCGGGTTGTTCTTGGTGCGGCGCGAGAGAATCTGCATCACGCGGTCGATCTCGGTCTGGCGCCCCACCACGGGGTCGAGCTTGCCGTCGGCGGCCAGCCTGGTCAGGTTGCGCCCGAACTGGTCGAGCAGCTTGGAGCTCTTCGACCTCTCACCGCCCGCCGCGCCCGCAGCCGCGCCCTGCTGGCGGCGTCCAGGGCCCGAGAGCATGCGAATGATCTCGTTGCGAATCTTCTCGGCATCGGCGTCGAAGTCGAGCAGTATGCGAGCCGCCACGCCTTCGTTCTCGCGCACCAGCCCGAGCAGGATGTGCTCGGTGCCGATGTAGTTGTGGCCAAGCGAGAGCGCCTCGCGCAGCGCCAGCTCGAGCACCTTCTTGGCACGCGGCGTGAAGGGGATCTGACCGGTCGTGACCTCGTCGCCCTGGCCAACGATGCGCGCCACCTGCGCCCTGACCTCCTCGACGGTGATGTCGAGCGACTCGAGCACGCGCGCGGCAAGGCCCTCCTCCTCGCGCAGGAGTCCGAGCAAAATGTGCTCGGTGCCGATGTAGTTGTGCTTGAGGGCACGAGCCTCGTCCTGGGCAAGTACGACTACCTGCCTGGCTCGCTCGGTGAAACGCTCGAACAACCCTCTCGACCCCCTTTCTACGTCGCTTGGCCCGGGGTCTTCGCCGCGTGGCTCAGGTCAACTCTCATCTTAGCTGAGGGTCGCCTGCCCAAATCGGGGCTCCTGCGAACCTCGACCGAGTGAAGAGTGGGCCTGCCTTCGGACCGATGATCCACCGCCTTCTTCTGATAGAGACGTTATCGGCGGCCGAGCCCATCCCAATAGCAACAGTTAGAGCACGTTTCAAATGAAGCACTCAACCGCCTGGCCGCGCTCGGCGGCGCGCTGCGCCTACCTCGGTCGCGCATCTCTACCGGAATGGGCTCTAAACTCGAGAGATGCTCGCCCGCGCAGGACTAAGCAAATACCAGGCAGCGCGGATCGCTGGGATTGCCGTGGCTGTTCTGGGTCTGGCCGTGCTCGTGGGCTGGGCGCTCGACCTGACTGTGCTCGAACGAATCTGGTCCGGCGTCCCCGCGACGAAAGCGAACGCTGCCGTGATGCTGGTCGCCGCTGGAGCGGGACTCGCCGCGTCTGCCCGAGCCGAGCCGCGGCGCCGGGAGCGCCTGCTTGCCGGTGGCGCGGGAGCGTTCTGCGTCGCGCTCTCGGCGCTCACTCTGCTCGAGGATTCCTGGCGCGGTCTCGGCATCGACGAACTGCTGTTCCACGACGCGACCGGCAGCCCCCAGCCCGGCCGCCCGTCACCCCATGCCGCAGTTGGCCTTCTGCTCGTCGGCGTGAACCTGATCTTGCTCGCCCGCTCCAGAAAGGGCCACGGGGCCGCGGCGGCCTGGGTAAACAACACGCTCGCGATCGTAGTAATGGCGGGCATCATCGGCTACGCCTACAACGTCGACTACCTGCGCGGTTTTTCTTCGGTCAACGGGATCGGCGTGAACGCTCTGGCCGGGCTCACGCTCATGGTGGTCGGGCTGGCGGCGCTCAATCCACGCGGAACTTGGCTGGCGATCTTCATCTCCCCCGGCGCCGGCGGCAGAATTGCGCGTAGGTTCGCGCCACTCGTCCTACTTTCGCCGATCGTGATCGGAGTGCAAACAGCTGTCTACGACAAACCGACGGGCCACGCGATAGCCGCCGTGACCGTGACCGCCGCATTCGTGATAGCGCTACTCGTCGGCGCTTCCGCGCTCGACCGCGCCGAGGCGCAGCAAAAGATCCTCGGCGGTCTTCTCCCAATCTGCTCTCATTGCAAGAGCATCCGCGACGACGCGGGTTACTGGAGCCAGGTCGAGTCCTA
>PMXT01000055.1 GCA_003170995.1 Actinomycetota bacterium
CTGGCCTTCTGCACCAGCCAGGAGTGCTTCACGATCGGGAGCGTGATTCCGGTCGCGTTCGTCTCCTGGAAGGCATCGGTGCCGATCTTCGTAGAGGGCACCTGGCCGGTAATGCAGACGAGCGGCGTGGAATCCATCCAGGCGTCCGCAATCGGCGTGACGAGATTGGTCGCGCCCGGCCCCGAGGTTGCGATCACGACTCCCACCTTGCCGCTCGCGCGGGCGTAGCCCTCGGCCATGTGGCCGGCTCCCTGCTCGTGTCGCGCCAGTACGTGGCGCAGCTTGCTGCCGTTCGCCTGCGCCCGGTAGAGAGCGTCGTAGGTGTCGATGATCATCCCGCCCGGGACTCCGAAGCAGACGTCGACGCCCTCGGCTTCCAGCGAGCGAATAATGGCGTCAGCTCCTGTCATCCTGGTCATCCGAGTTCCTCCATCGAAAGATTGTTACCGCGCCGAGAGGTGAAACGCTCGGCGAGGATTTCACTTGATTCGCGCGCGGTCGCAGCGATTCTCGCCTTGACCATATCGGCTGTTCGCACCCCTCTGCGCGGTACTTCGCCCGCAGCCCGCCGGCGCACCGCTGTCGCGAAGCTCGAGCTTGCTGCAATCGGGTTGTCTGATCTGGTGCTCATTGCCGTCGTTTCGTCTCCTTGCCCTGGCTGTCTGCGGACGCACCTGTGGCATTAGTCCGGTCTGTGTGTGGCGCCTCAGCGCTCTGAAAAGTCCGTTCCCCTAGCGGGGAACCGTGACCGTAACGGCGGTAATCGCGACAAGGTCGACGAGCACGCGCGCGTCGCGAGAGAGCTGACGGGATGCAGAGTCGACGTTCATAACCGTAGGACTAGTGTGGCGAAGGAAACCTGAGTCTGTCAAGCGCCGAGGTGCGCTCGCGACGGCTTATTCGCCGCGGTTGCTACGCGCTGACCAGGGCGAAGTGACAGGCGACGGGGCTCCCTCAAACTCAGATGGTGGGACGCTCGCTCATGCGAGCCCGGTCATACCTGACGCTCATTCCCGCCGTGCTCTACGGAGTCGAGTCCAAGCCGTTCGGATCAGGCGGATGTGAGCGGAAGTTCGTGGCCCACGCGTGACGGCTCCGGCCGTGGGCGGCGTATAACTCCTGAATCAGCATGCGCGCAGGTGATCGCCAATGACGAAGAAGTGGTTCACGCGCTCGAGGTGGCGCTTCTTTTCGCTCGTTGCCATGCTCGTCATCGCTATTTCGTCCGTCTCGATCTGGATCGGGTTCGCCCAGCGCGACAGCTCGAAGGCGGCTACGCCGACTCGTAATGCCAGCGCCTCGACTGTCCAGCCGGCGGAAAGAGTCGCGGCGACCGGGACAGTCATCGCCAGCCGCACAGCCGGCGTGCACTTCTGCCTCTCGATCTCGGATCTCATGTTCAACGAGCCGCCGTCGTGCACGGTGGGCGTCCGCGTCGTGGGCGTCGACTTCTCTCGCCTCGCCTTTCGCTCGAAACTGAAGGGCGTCAGGAGCGGAACGGCCTATCTCGCTGGCGTCCTCCGAGACGGCACTCTGCACGTCACGAAACAGGGACCGTCCAGATACGCGAACGACTCCCCAAACCTGCGTAGACCTCCCTGCGCCACGCCCCCGGGAGGCTGGATCGACTCGACGGTCNNCTCTTCCGGCCGACCGCCGATAGCGTGGTCGAAGTCCTTGCCTCGACTCACCCTGCTCGCACGGAACGGGAACTCGGCCCGTCCTACCCCCGGCAGCTCTGCGTCATCAGGTCGCGCTACACGAAGAGCCAGGTGAACGAGGCCCTGGCTCTCGTCATGAAAGTGAACGCGCACCGATTCGCGATCTACAGCTTCGGCCACTCGGTCGGGCTGGACGGACAGCAGCAAATCGTCGTCTCGACGTTAATGGATACGCCGGCTCTGCGAGCGGCTCTCAGCTCGGCGCCAGCCGGCTTGATCCACATCGATCCCTGGCTCAAGCGGCTAGGTAGCTGAGCTCACGGACAGACATCGTCGATTACTGAGGTCCAGATTCGCCTCACTATCCTCGCGACGTCCCGTTAGCGTGGGGAGTGGTGTCTCCGTCGCGAGCAGGTGGTAGGGCTAGAGCCGCCAGGGGACATTCCTGAACACTCGCCCACACCACCCTTGGTGTATGAGCGCTCCTCCTGGCGTCTGTTTGACCAGAGTCGACCAGACTGATAGAAGCGGCGATGGGTTCTGCGATCTCGGGAGGTCATAGTCGATGTTCACTCGCACCACTCTCTTCCGCACCTACGTCGTTGTTAGCGTCGTTCTACTCGACAGGAAGACGGGCACGTAGGTTTGCGAACCCTACGAGCTCCATACCTCGTCCCGCGCCAACCCGAAGGAAACCCATGCATGAGCTGAGAGTCGACTCCGATGAGATGCACTCGCCCACCTACGCCGGGCGGTCCTTCTCGCACGACGTCCCCAAGTACCGTCTGCCCGCCCAGGGCATGAGCGCCGACGCCGCGTATCAACTCGTGCACGACGAGCTCAACCTGGACGGCAACCCCTCGCTCAACCTGGCTTCTTTCGTAACCAGCTGGATGGAGCCCCAGGCCGACCGGTTGGCCCAGGAGACGCAGGCCAAGAACCTGATCGACCAGGACGAGTACCCGCAGACGGAGGTAGTGCACCAGCGCGTGGTCAGCATGATCGGGAGGCTTTTCCACGCGCCTGCCGACGGGGCGCCAACCGGCACCGCGACGATCGGATCTTCCGAGGCGATCATGCTGGCGATGCTGGCCCANNGCACACCTGCTGGGAGAAGTTCGCCCGCTACTTCGAGGTGGAGGCCCGCGTGGTGCCGCTGGAGGAGGGCCGCTACACGATCGCAGCCGAGCAGGTCGAGCCGCTCCTCGACGAGCGCACGATCGCGGTAGCCGGCCTGCTCGGCACCACCTTCACCGGGCAGATGGACGACCTGGAGTCGATCAACGAGCTACTCGCCCGAATCGAGTCGGAGCGTGGGCTGCAGATCCCGCTGCACATCGATGCCGCCAGCGGTGGCTTCATCGTTCCCTTCTCTCAGCCCGACCTGCGCTGGGACTTCCGCCTCTCCCAGGTGCGCTCGATCAACGTCTCAAACCACAAGTTCGGGCTGGTCTACCCCGGCATGGGCACCGTCGTCTTCCGCGACAGCTCCGATCTGCCGCAGGAGCTCGTCTTCCAGATCAACTACCTCGGNNGTCCTGCAGTACTTCAACTTCCTGCGCCTGGGCCGCGAGGGCTACACCGAGATTGTTGGCAACATGCTCTCAAACGCCCGGGCGCTCGCGACGAAGCTGCAGGACGTCGACGGGCTCGAGCTGATCAACGACGGCTCGATTTTCCCGATCGTGGTGCTGCGCGCCAGCGAACCGCAGGCGACCGACCTCACCACGCTCTCGCACCTGTTGCGCGAACGTGGCTGGATCGTGCCCGCATACACCCTGCCGGCCAACGCAGAAAACGTCAGCGTGCTGCGCATGGTGGTCAAGGAGAACTTCTCGCGCGACATGGTCGACATGCTCTACGACGATTTGCGCGGCGCGCTTCAGGTACTTCGAAAGCAGACCACCACCTATCCACACCGCCCCCGGCGCCGTCCACACTGCTGAGATGTGTCGCCTGTTCGGCATGAGCGGTGGAGCCCAGCCGCTGAGCGCCGAGTTCTGGCTGCTCGATGCCCCCGACAGCCTCACCGTCCAGAGCCATCGCAACCCCGATGGGACGGGCCTCGGGATCTTCGATCCCAAGGGGCGCGCGGTCGTGCACAAGGCGCCAATCTCGGCCTTCAACGACGCCGACTTCGCGTACGAAGCGCGCCGCGAGAGCTCGCGCACGTTCCTGGCGCACATCCGCTTCGCCTCCACGGGCGCGCTCACGCTCGCCAACACCCACCCATTCGAGCAAGAGGGACGCTTGTTCGCCCACAACGGCGTGCTCGCTGGTCTATCTCAGTTAGAAGACGAGCTCGGCGAGGACCTCGTGCTGGTCGAGGGAGAGACCGACTCCGAGCGGCTGTTCGCGCTGATCACGCGCGAGACCCGCCGGCGCCAGGGCGACGTACGCGCCGGCATCGTCGCGGCGGCGGGCTGGGTGGCCGAGCACCTGCCCGTGTACTCACTGAACCTGATCCTCGGCACCGAGTCTGAGCTGTTCGCGCTGCGCTACCCGGAGACCAACACGCTCTACGTGCTCGACCGCGCCGCCGGCGGCCATCGTGGCGGACAACCACTACATCACCGCGGCAGCCTCGGCATCCGGGTGCACTCAGAGGAAGCCGCGCAGCGACCGGTGGTGGTGCTCGCCAGCGAGCCCCTGGATGATGACCCCGGCTGGCGTACGCTCGAATCCGGGGAGCTGCTGCATGTCGATGCCGAACTCGAGGTCAGCTCCGCGATCGCGCTGCCCGACCCACCGACTCACCGCCTCGAACTGCGCGATCTGAGCGAGCTCGAGCACGCCTCTCAGTCGGTTGATTCCTCTGCCTATTAGGTGAGCGCTGCGACAGCAGTATTCGGGCAAGCGCGCTCAGGAACCCACGATCTGCCGGACGCGGATCTCCTCAAGCGACCGGACCGTAGAGGGTGCTCCTGAACAGCAACGACGTTGTGGTGACAACAGTGGATGGAGCTAGGCAGAGCACGTTCAAACCCTCGAGCTGGGGTTGAGCTCTCTCGGCTCGGCGCGCTCCACGATGAGTTGCTCCGTAAAGCCTTGGCCAACCCTCGTGGGCCTCGGCCTGCTCCGGCCAAGGTGAGCCCGGCGCTTGAGACCGTGACGCTGATGCTCGAGCGAGCCGGGGAGCCGATGCGGGCGCGCGATGCAGCGGACGGAGACGATCCTTTACGCCGCTGACGGGCTGGGCAACGCCGGAATGCCGCCTGGCTTGGGGCTGCGTTGCGGCTGAGGATGAGCATTCAGGTAGAGGTAGCCACCGGCGATCATCGCCAGACCGGCGGCGCCCGCGACGTAGAAGGCCAGGGCTGTCCCACCCCGGTCGCACAAGAGGCCGGTCAAGATGCCGCCGACCGGTGCCAGGCCGGACCAGGCGTAGTAGTAGATCCCGAGGACGCGCCCGCGCAGGTGGTCGGGGGACTGGAGCTGGACGTAGGTGTTCGAGTGAGCGGTGTAGACGGTGAAGAAGACCCCGGTCAGGAACCGTAATACGACGTCGGCGCTCGTCGAGCGCAACGGGGCGAGCGCGAACTGGGCCGCGGTGAAGCAGGCCGCGCCGGCCATCATCGCCTTCAAGGACGCCCTCCCGAGGGCCGCCGTCACCAGAGCGCCTAGCAGGGCGCCGGCGCCGAAGGCCGCCGAGATGACGCCGAAGGTCTGCGGCCCACCGGCGAGGGTCCGCTTGACCAGGACCGGCAGCAGGACGTTGAAGTTGAAGCAGAGGACGGCGAACACGGTCATCATCCCGATCACAGCGAGGATCCGCGGGCTCTCTCTGACGAACCGTGCTCCATCGCGGAGGCCTTTCCACATCCGCGGCCGCCCCCGGCGCTCGAGCGGGAAGAGATCGGCCGGGTCCATCAGGTAGAGCCCGGCGAGGACGGCCAGGAACGAGACGGCGTTCAACACGAAGCACCAGCCGAGGCCGGCGCCGGCGATCAGGACCCCGGCGATCGAAGGGCCGGCGATGCGGCCGATGTTGAACAGCGTCGAGTTCAAGGCGATCGCGTTTGGAAGCTCGGCACGTCCGACGAGCTGGTAGGTCAGCGACTGGCGCGAAGGCGTGTCGACGATCTGAGCGAGGCCGCCCAAGACGGCGAGGGCGTAGATCTCCCCGAGGTTGATGACCCCGGTCAAGGAGAGCGCGGCCAGGGAGGCAGCGGTCAGGAGCTGTATGGACTGTGTCCCCATCACTGCTTTGCGGTTGTCGAGCCGGTCGGCTAAGACGCCGCCGAAGAGGCCGAAGAGCATGTAGGGCCCGAAGCTTGCGACGGCGAGGACGCCGACGGCAGTCGCCGAATGGGTCAGGCTGAGGACGAGCCAGGCTAGGGCTGCGTTCTGCATCCATGTCCCGGCCACGCTGACTACCTGGCCGGAAAAGAACAACCGGTAGTTGCGGTGGTGGCGAAGGGAGGCGAACGTTCGCCTGCCGGCGAGGCGCAATCGCGTCATTCAACCACTCCTCTTCGAGAGGCATCAGAGCCTGATGGCGCCGCCAGCGCGGACGTTCGCCCGACCTGAGGTCGGAGCGCGTCGTCTGGCATCTCTTTAAACCTAGCAGAGCCGAAGTGATCGTCGTCGTAAGTTCGGTCGCGGTGGGTTGAAGGGACATGGCGGCCGGCGTAGGAGAAGGGGCCATGGCGAAGAGTCCCTTCGAGATCGTGTGGGCGGCGAGGTGCCGTTTGACCCCGAGTTGGCAGCCGTGCTCGAGCGCCTCGCCGAGGGCGAGCAAGCCGAGCTGGTGCTGGAGCGTCCGAGAGGCAGTTCCGTGTTGGAGGCTGCTATCGCGGTTTGAGAGCTCGTCGAGCGGTGGATCGTGGACGTCCGAAGATGACACCGTCGGTTGTTCCGCCGCTCCGAGCCGTTGCGCTCGATACGGGCGGCATCCGGATAAGAACGAGCCACGCAGAATTGGCTCTACGACACCACTGCGTCGCCCAGACTGACTCCGAGGCGGAGCGGCCGACGAGCACAAGCGGCATGGCAGTGGCGAATACGAACTCTGAAGCCGCGATCAGGGGTTCGCACGTCGCACCTTGGGTCATGACGGCGGAGCACGTTCAAACCTTTATGGAACTAAACGGGTTCAAACCTAGATGCCTCTCGCACCCTCGGGGCGCTGCTGGCGGTGCGGCGCCGGAGGGGATAGTGCTTCAGCACAGACTCGGAGAGCGACGTTCCGCCAGCGGCGTCAGACGGCTTCGGACGACCGGTCGCGCCCGGACGGTCGAAGCCGCCGGCCGAGTGTGCGAGACTGGCGGAATGGCAGCGCCGCTCAACCTGCGCGAGTGGATCTCTTTACTCGAGCGCGAGGGCGAGCTGGTCCGCATCGGCGCCGAAGCCGATCCCGACCTAGAGATAACCGAGATCGCCAACCGGGCGATGAAAGCAGGCGGGCCCGCGCTTCTCTTCGAGCATCCGAAGGGCTCGCGGCACCCGCTTCTGATCAATCAATTCGGAACCGAGGGGCGGATGTGCCTGGCACTCGGCGTCGAGACCTTGGACGAGGCGGCGGCGGGCGTCGCCTCGCTGCTCGAGCTGAGGCCGCCGCAGGGAGCCCGCGCCAAGCTGCGCAAGCTGCACGAGCTGAAGTCGGCGGCCAAGAACTCGCAGCCGAGAAAAGTACGCCGCGGCGCCTGCCAGGAGATCGTTCTCATGGGCGACGATATCGATCTCGGACTACTGCCCGTGCAGCGCTGCTGGCCCGGCGATCCGGCGCGCTTCATCACGCTTCCGGCGGTGATCACGCACGACCCCCGTACAGGCGCCCGCAACGTCGGCATGTACCGGATGCAGGTCGTCGATCGGCGAACGACGTTCATGCACTGGCAGCTGCAGAAGGACGGCGCCGCGAGCTGGCGCGAGATGGACGACCGGCTCGAGGTCGCGGTTGCGATCGGCCTCGATCCGATCACGACCTACGCCGCCACGGCACCGCTTCCACGCGGGCTCGACGAGCTGATGCTGGCAGGGCTGCTGCGCGGCGAGCCGGTAGAGCTAGTGCCCGCCAAGACCGTCCAGATCGACGTGCCGGCCGAGGCGGAGATCGTGCTCGAGGGCTACGTCGAGCGGGGCGAAGTCGGAACCGAGGGGCCATTCGGCGACCACACCGGCTTCTAC
>PMXT01000040.1:0-1971 GCA_003170995.1 Actinomycetota bacterium
GTGCCCATCACCGCCAAGCTGGTCGCCAATCTCCTCGTGGCCGCCGGCGCCAACCGCGTGCTCACGATGGACCTGCACAGCCAGCAGATCCAGGGCTTCTTCGACATCCCGGTCGACCACATGACCGCCCTGCCGCTCTTTGCCCAGTACTTCCGCGACAAGGGGCTCTCGGGCGAGAGCGTCGTCTCGGTCTCGCCGGATCCCGGCCGCGCCAAGATGGCGCGCAAGTTCGGGCAGATGCTCAACTGCGAGATGGCCGTGATGAACAAGACCCGACCCGCGCACGACCAGGCCGCGATCAGCCAGGTGATCGGCGACGTTAGGGGTAAGGTCGCACTGATGGGCGACGACATGATCGTCACGGGCGGGACGCTCGTTGCCGCAGCCGAGGCGCTCGAGAAGGCGGGTGCCGTTAGCGTGCATGTTTTCGCCACCCATGGGCATTTCTCCGGTGACGCGATGGAAAAGCTGGCTAGCGCGAAGTTCGCGGAGATCGTCGTCACCGACACGGTGCCGATAGATACGCTCAACCAGCCCGATACGCTCACGGTGCTACCGGTCTCCGGGCTGCTTGCCGAGACGATCCTCAGCGTCTTCACCGATGGCTCGGTATCGGCCATCTTCGAAGGCGAGAACCAGCTTTTCTAGCCAAGACTGAATGCGAGTTCGCTAGAAAGGCCCCTTAAGCTATTCCTCCCTCGACCGACGACCGCGGAAGGCGTCAGACTTAGCGCATGCGAATTCTTGTAGTAGACGACGAGCAGCCTCTGCGCGAAGCGCTCGAGCGAGCACTCAAGACCGAGCACTACGAGGTGGAGACGCTCAAGAACGGCGCCCTAGCGCTGGAGCGGATGAAAACCGGCGGCAACGAGATCGACGCCGTCGTCCTTGACGTGCTGATGCCGGGCATCGACGGGCTCGAGGTCTGCCGGCGGCTGCGCGTCTCGGGCGACAAGACGCCGGTGCTGATGCTCACTGCCCGCGTCGAGGTCGAGGACAGGGTCGCCGGGCTCGACGCGGGCGCCGACGACTACGTCACCAAACCGTTCGACCTCGAGGAACTGCTGGCACGCCTGCGCGCTCTCCTGCGCCGGGCCGGTGGCCCCAGCGACCAGATCCTCCGCTTCGCCGATCTCGTCCTCGATCCGGTGGCCCATGAGGTGCACCGCGGCAACCGGCTGGTCGAGGTCACGCGCACGGAGTTCCTGCTGCTCGAGTTGTTCCTGCTCAATCCGCGCCAAGTGCTCTCGCGCTCGATCATCTTCGAACGAGTCTGGGGATACGACTTCGGGCCCAGCTCCAACTCGCTCGAGGTCTACATCGGCTACCTGCGGCACAAGACGGAGGCCGAGGGAGAGCCGCGCTTGATTCACACCGTGCGTGGAGTGGGCTACATCCTCCGCGAAGCCGCCTAGGAGTTTTTCGATGAGCTTTCGCCTGCGCCTGATAGTCGTGTCGGCGCTGGCTGTGGCGATCGCGATCGCGGTTGTCTCAGGCACGGTCTACTTTCTCGTGAGCGAGCAGCTCAACAACCAGTTCAATCGTTCCCTGCAGGATCGCGCCGCTCAAGCTACATCCCTGGCGCCCTCGCTGAGTTATCGAACGCCGGAGCATTGCGCCGTAAACCTCACGGAGCCGATCGCCAGAGACCTGGGCAGCTATTTCCAGACGAATACCACGACCGGCGGAGTAGTGAAGGCGTACGGGCTAGCTGGCGGTGTACTCCCCGTGACCAACCGGGAGAGAAGCATGGCGGTCCCGGGCCATAAGAACGACGCCTTCACACACGACATCACTATCAAGATCCCCAGTAGCGCGGGCGTGATAAAGCAGCGCGTTCGTGTCTACACGTCCCACTTCAAGCCCGACTGTGCCATTCAGGTCGCCCGGCCCTTGACGTCCGTTACGCAGCCGCTGCAAAAGGTTCTCGTCGCTACGCTCGTCGTCAGTCTGGGCGGAATCGGGCTGGCT
>PMXT01000040.1:2026-17608 GCA_003170995.1 Actinomycetota bacterium
GAGATGCGCGGTCGTGACGAGCTGGCGCGTCTTGCCAGATCCTTCAACACGATGCTCGAGGCGCTCGAGCTGTCGTTGCGCTCCCAGCGCCAGCTCGTTGCCGACGCCTCGCACGAGTTGCGGACTCCGCTGACGACCGCAAAGACAAACGTAGAGGTTCTGCGCCGAGCCGAGCTGCCGAAGGAGGAGCAAGAGGTGATTCTGCGCGACGTCAGCCAGCAGATCGACGAGCTGGCATTGATCGTGGATAACGTCGTCGATCTCGCCCGTGGTGTCGAGCCCAATCTGGAGGTCGAGGAAGTGCGCCTCGATCTGCTTGCCGAGCAGGCGGTCGGGCGTGCGCGCCGGCTTTCACCCGGGAGCAAGTTCACACTCGACCTCGAGCCGTGCCTCGTTCGCGGAGTCCCGAGCAGGCTGGAGCGCGCGATCGCGAACCTTCTCGACAACGCCTGCAAGTGGAGTCCGGCCGAGGCACCTATCGAGGTGAAGGTGAGTCGCGGCACGGTGAGCGTTCGCGATCACGGGCAGGGCATCGACGATGCCGATCTGCCCCAGGTCTTCGACCGGTTTTATCGTGCGCCTTCGGCTAGGTCGCTTCCGGGTTCCGGCCTCGGGCTGGCGATCGTGCGCCAGGTGGCCGAGTCGTATGGTGGACGCGTATCGGTCGAGCGCCCGAGCGATGGCGGGGCGATGCTGCGCATCGAGCTTCCTTGCCTCGACGAGGACTGACCTCTCGGCTTGAGATCCCTGAAAGCCCGTTCCAACCGAGGCACTCCACCGTCTGGCCGCGCTCGGCGGCGCGCTGTGTTGTTCCTAGAGCCTATCCCGCCGGGCCCGCGCGCCCGCAGCGGCTGACCCACGGCGCCAGTGCCCGTGTTCCTAGCGAAGGCCTGCTTGTCGAGTGCCAGCGGGAGCGGTAACGATTACCGAGCAACCCATAGCAGTTCGCCGCCGAAGCCTTTTTTCTGGCGGGCGACTTCGCCTAGCCGGGCGCGCGATGCGTCCAGGTCGCTACACTTCGGCGCCGTGGCTGCAGAGAGAGTAAAGCTCGAGGTTCAAGAACGATCGCTACGCGGTAGCGCCGCCAATCGGCGCCTGCGTCGACAGGGGCTCGTGCCCGGAGTTCTCTATGGACAGGCATTCGAGCCGCGCGCATTCGTCGTGCCTGAGGCGGAGTTGCGCCACGCTCTGAGAGGTGAGCACGGAGCACACGCGATCCTCGATGTCGTCGTCGGTGATGAGAAGAAACCGCACTCGGCGATACTCAAGGACTATCAGCGTGATCCGGTTCGTGGCGGTCTGCTGCACGTCGATCTTCACGTCATTCGCCTCGATCGGCCGATTCAGTCCAGCGTCGCCGTGGCGCTCGTAGGCGAGGCACCGGGTGCGAAAGCGGGTGGCGTTGTCACGTCGTCGGCACGCGAGCTCTCCGTCGAGGCGCTACCGGCTCAGGTTCCCGATCAGATCGAAGTAGACGTGAGCTCGCTCGAGATCGGCGACCTGCTGCACCTCTCCGATCTGACGCCGCCCGAGGGAGTTGTCTTCCTCGACGACGCCGACACTCTGCTTGTCAGCGTCACGCTTCCCTCTCTCGTGGTCGAAGAGGTCGAAGAGGAAGTGGAGGGCGAGGAAGTGGAGGGCGAGGGCGAAGCCGCCGAGGGCGAGAGCCCGACCGGCGAGGCCGAGGCTCCCTCCGAATAGATGGGCTGGTTTCGTCGAGGCGGATCGGTCTCGACGCTGGATCTGCTCGTCGCCGGTCTGGGCAACCCTGGACGCGAGTACGCCCGCAACCGTCACAACGTCGGTTTCATGGTCGCCGAGGAACTGGCCCGACGCCACGACGCGCACTTCCGCGCCAAGTTCCACGGGCGACTGGCCGAATTGAGGCTAGAAGGAAGTCGGATCGCGCTGCTCACGCCCGAGACCTACATGAACGAGTCGGGCCGCTCGGTAGCTGCCGCGCTGCGCTACTTCAAGTTGGAGCCCGAGCGCCTACTTGTCGTCCACGACGATGTCGATCTAGAGCCTGGTCGTTTGCAGTTACGGCTGGGTGGGGGTCTCGCGGGTCACAATGGATTGCGTTCGGTCACTGCTGTGCTGGCGACGAGGGAGTTTCTACGTCTGCGTCTCGGGGTCGGCCGGCCCGGCCGTGGCGACCGGCGCTCGGTAGCCGACTTCGTGCTTTCGGATTTCGACCCCGACGTTGATGCGAAAGCGATCGTTACCCGCGCCGCCGACGCTGTCGAGTTGCTCGCGGGAGAGGGCCTCGAAGCCGCGCAAGCCCGCTTCAACGAGCGCGAACCCTAATTCCCGCCGGGTCGGGGGAGTAAAAGGCGCGGGCTACACTGCGCCTGCGGGACGAAAGCCCCGCCGAAGCCATGGACCGTCCAGCTCTTCACGCCTTCGTACGCGAGCTCGCAGGTCACGAGCGTCTCTCGAGCCTGAGCGCCGCGCTTCCAACCCGTGCGCGCGTGTCCGAGCCGGCGTTGCCGCTGCTGGTCAGTGCCCTCCACGAAAGGCTCGAGCGGGCGCTTGCCGTCCTCGTTGCCGACGACGAGGACGCACGCGATCTCGCTGAGGCTGCGGGCTGGTTCATGGGCGAGAGCCGGGTTGCCTTCCTGCCCAGTCGCGGCGTTCGTTGGGACTCGGGGCTGGCACCGGCCGCCCATCTAGTCGGCGAGCGGGCGCGGGCGCTGGAGGTGCTGACCGCCGGAGGGCTCATTTACGTCTCGGCCGCGGCTCTCGGCGAGGGAATGCCGCCGCCGGAGCTCAGGCCAGAGGCAATTCGGTTGCGCATTGGTGATAGGAGAAGCCTGGAAGAAATCTCTCTCGATCTAGCCGGCGCAGGTTACGAGCGAGTCGAGAGGGCGGAAGAGCGCGGTCAGTTCGCCGTTCGTGGCGGGCTCCTCGACGTCTTCCCGTCGAGTGGTCGCGACCCACTTCGAATCGAGCTCTTCGGTGACGAGATCGAGCAGATGCGCGCCTTCTCGCCCTTCACGCAGCGCACCCTGCGCGAGGTGGAGGAGGTGCTCGTCCACCCAGCCGCCGAGTGGAGAGCCGATCTTGCCGGGCCGCTAGAGGAGAAGGGAAAGGCGACCGAGCTTCCCGCGCCGCTCGTGTCCCCACTCGCCGCGGTTCCCGATCTCGTCTGGCAGCGTGACGAGGTCGAGCGTGTCTGGCGCGAGGAGCTCGAGATCGATCCCTTGCCGCTGGCGGGCGCGAGCGAGCTCGATCCCTTCCCGCGCGGGCAATCCTTCTCATTCGAGGCACAACGGCCGGCCATCGCCGCGCGCGGTCTGACTGAGGCCGAGCGAGATCTCGGCGCCTTCGTACGTGCCGGCCAGCGCGTTGTGGTCGCCTTCTCGCACCGGGGTGAAGCTCTCCGCACGGGCGGTCGCTTGCGTTCGCTCGCGGCACCGCTGCTCGAACAGGGAGAAGAGCTGGCTCGCGAGGGCGAGCTCCGCTTCGCGGTCTCTCCGGCTCGGCGCGGATTCGTGTGGCGGGAGCTCGGTCTGGTTCTACTTCCCGAGAGGCAGGTCTTTCGCAAGCGCCCACCCCGTACTGCGCTGCGCGTCGGGCGAGCACTGCAATCGTTCGCCGACCTGCGCCCGGGCGACTACGTGGTGCACGAAGACCAGGGGGTCGGCAGGCTGATCGCCTTCGAGACGAAGGCGGTGGCCGGCGTCACGCGCGACTACCTGCTGCTCGCCTTCAAGGGTGATGATCGCCTCTACGTCCCGCACGAGCAGATCGCCAAGGTGTCGCGCTATATCGGCGCCGACGGCAAAGCGCCCGCTCTATCCAAGCTCGGCGGAAAAGCCTGGCAGCTGCTCAAATCGCGGGCGCGGGTCAACGTGCACGAGCTGGCCGGCGAGCTGATCTCGCTCTACGCCCAGCGCCAGCAGGTCGAGGGGGTCGCCTACGACCTCGATCAGGCGTGGCTGGAGCAACTGGAGGCAAGCTTCCCCTATCGCGAGACCGAAGACCAGCGTCAGGCGATCGAGGCGGTGAAAGAGGATCTGGAGGCGCCGCGGCCGATGGATCGGCTGGTCTGCGGCGACGTTGGCTTCGGCAAGACCGAGATCGCCGTTCGCGCGGCCTTCGCCGTTGCGCTGAACGGCCGCCAGGCACTCGTGCTGGCGCCGACCACCGTGCTCGCCGAGCAGCACTGGAACACCTTCCGCGAGCGCTATCGCGACTTTCCGCTACGAGTGGAGATGATCTCGCGCTTCCGCAAGCCCGTCGAGGTCAAGCGCATCCTGGCCGATTTTCGCGAGGGCAAGATCGACGTTCTCATCGGCACGCATCGAGTGCTCTCGCGCGACGTGGTCGCGAAAAGCCTCGGACTCGTCGTGCTCGACGAGGAGCAGCGCTTCGGAGTCGCTCAGAAGGAGCTTCTCCGCTCACTGAGGCTGGAGGTGGACGTGCTCACCCTCAGCGCCACGCCCATACCGCGCACCCTGCACATGTCGCTCTCCGGCCTGCGCGACATCTCGACGATCGAGACACCGCCGGAGGGACGCCAACCGATCAGAACCTACGTCGGAGCCTACGACGAGGAGCTGGTGACGAGCGCTCTGGAGCGCGAGCACGCGCGTGGCGGCCAGTCCTTTTACCTGCACAATCGCGTCGAGACGATTGAAGATACGGCGGAGCACCTGCGCCAACTCTGCCCCGGGCTGACCGTTCTTGTCGCTCACGGCAAGATGCGCGAGCGCCAGCTCGAGGAGCGGATGCTCGCCTTCCTGCGTGGCGAGGCCGACGTACTCGTCTCGACGACGATCATCGAATCGGGACTCGACATTCCTCGGGCCAACACGCTCGTGATCGAGCGGGCGGACGTTCTCGGGCTGGCCCAGCTCTACCAGATCCGTGGCCGCGTCGGCCGCTCGACCCGCGTTGCTCACGCCTACCTTCTCTATCCGAGCACCGAAGAGCTCTCGCATGAGGCTCGCATGCGCCTGGCCACGCTGGCCGACCACACCGAGCTCGGAGCGGGACTCGCCATCGCCATGCGAGATCTGGAGTTGCGTGGAGCCGGCGAGCTGCTCGGCGGTGAGCAGTCCGGTCACGTGGCTGCCGTCGGCTTCGAGCTCTACGTGGAGATGCTCGAGGAGGCGGTGGCCGAGCTCTCGGGCAGACGCCGCGCTACTCCGCGTCCGCTCCGCGTCGATGCCCGCATCGATGCCTATATCCCCGCCGGCTACGTGTCCTCCGAGGCGCTCAAGATCGATCTGCACCGGCGCCTGGCTCTGGTCGAGGACGAAGACGAGCTGCGCGAGCTGGAGGCTTCCTGCGAGGATCGCTTCGGACCGCTGCCGGAGCCTGTCGCCAACCTTTTCGCGATCCAGCGCGCAAAGCTCGCTCTGGCTCGAATAAGTGCCGACTACCTGGTTTTTCGCGACGGCCGCATCAGCGTCGGCCCGCTAGTGTTGGGGTCAGGCGAGCTACGTGAGCTCAGAAGCCGTGTCGAGACGGCCGTCTACAGTTCCTCGAAGCGCGAGTTGACGCTGCGCAGTTCCTCCTTCTCCGCCGATGAGGAGTTGCTCGTTGCTATACTCGCGGCGCGCCGAGCGTGACTTCCTGCGGGCGCTTTTATTTATATGAGAACCCGGCGCTTCATCGCATTTTCCGTACTCGCGCTTGTTGCAGCGACATTGCTTGTCGCTTGCGGAGGTACGAAGAAGAACGCGGTGCCGGCGGGCGCTGTAGCGATCGTCGGCAGCGAGCCCATTCTCCGCTCGCAGTACGACTTTTTTTGGTCTCGAGCGAAACTGGAGTACGCGCAGAAAAAGCAGGCTTTTCCTGCGATCGGAAGCACGGACTACCAAAAACTCAGGGACAGCGTCGTGACCTACCTCGTTCAGCAAGCGGCCTTTCGATACGAAGCAAATCAAATGGGCGTCAAGGTCACCAACGCGGAGATTCAAAGCAGCCTGGCGCAGAATATCGCTAACAGCTTCGGCGGCAGTCGCGCCAAGTTCGAGGCCGCGCTTCGCAAGGATCACCTCACCGAGGCGCAGGTAATGGATCAGATTCGCATGAATTTGCTCCAACAGCGTGTGTCTACGGAGTTGGCTGCGAGCGTCAACGTCTCCTCGGGCGAGATCAAGGACTACTACAACGCGCACAAGAGCTCCTATCAGGTTGGCGAGAGCCGTACCGCCTCGCACATCCTGCTCAAGACGAAGGCCAAGGCCGAGGACGTCTATCGACAGCTGAAGGCAGGCGCAAACTTCGCCGCGCTGGCCAAGAAGTACTCGATCGACAAAACCACGAAGGTGAGCGGTGGCTCATTCAGCACCCCCCTAGAGGAAAAGGGCCTGGTGAAGCCGTTCGCCAACGTTCTCTTCGGCAAGCTCAAGACCGGCTCCTTTTCGCAGCCGGTCAAAACGATCTACGGCTGGCACATCATCCTCGCCACAGGCCCAATCGTGAAGGCGCACCTCCAATCGCTCAGCGAGGCCTCGGCCACCATCAAACAGACCTTGCTTACGCCCAAGCAGAACGATGCAGTCACGAACTGGGTCAAGAAGGCGCAGAAGTACGCCACGGACAACACGAACTACGCCCCGGGCTTCAAGCCCACGACGACCAGCCCGTCGACCGTCGCCACGACCACGACGTCGTAACGCCGAAGGCGCCGCGGGGGCGACCCTGAGCGATCTCTCACAAGCGCTTCTCGATCTGCAGCGGCTCACCGAGCGCCTGCGCCGTGAGTGTCCGTGGGATCGCGAGCAGACCGCGGCCACGATCGTCCCCCACACGCTCGAAGAGGCCTATGAGGTGGCCGATGCGGTTCTCCAGGGCGATGCGGACAAGGAACTGGACGAGCTCGGCGATCTGCTCTTCCAGGTTTATTTCCTCGCACTCTTGCTCGAGGAGGAGGGCCGAGGAAGCCTCGAGCAGGTGGCGCGGCGATGCCACGAGAAGCTCGTGCGTCGCCACCCCCATGTCTTCGGCGACGCCGAGGCGACGACGGCCGGACGCGTACTCGAGAACTGGGAGAAGATCAAGGCCGGCGAGGAGGGCCGCGAGGGGATATTCCACGAGGTCAGCCCGGAGCTGCCTGCGCTTCTGCTGGCCCGAAAGCTGCAGGAACGAGCCGCGGCAGTCGGTTTCGACTACCCGACGCTTTCCGAGGCCCTGGCCGATCTGGCCTCCGAGCTCGACGAGGTGGTCGAGGCGATCGGGGTCGCGGGCCAGCCCTCTCCGGGCGCCGAGCCCGACAACCGCGTCGCCGAGGAGATCGGTGACGTACTCTTTGCCTGCGTGAACGTCAGCCGGCTCGCGCGTGTTGACGGCGAGCTGGCCCTCAGGCAGGCGGCCGGGCGCTTCCGCGCTCGCGTCGAGCTTGCCGCCTCGCTCGCCGAGGCCGACGGGAAGGATTTTTCCGCGCTCACGCTCGCGGAACAGGACTCTTACTTCGATCGAGCAAAGGAGAAAACGAGATGAGTAGCAAGATCGCCGCAGTGCACGGCCGCCAGGTTCTCGACTCGCGCGGAAACCCGACGGTCGAGGTTGACGTCGTGCTCGAGTCCGGGCACAAGGGCCGTGCCATCGTCCCCTCCGGTGCTTCCACCGGCGTGCACGAGGCGGTCGAGCTTCGCGACGGCGACAAGAGTGTCTATCTGGGCAAGGCCGTCACCAAGGCAGTAGCTAACGTCAACGGCGAAATCGCCGCGGCGCTGAAGGGCGCCGACCCCGAGGATCAGCGCGGAATCGACCAGAAGCTGATCGAGCTAGACGGGACTCCGAACAAGGGTCGCCTCGGCGCCAACGCGGTGCTCGGCGCCTCGCTCGCGGTCGCCAAGGCAGCTGCCGACCAGGCCGGTGCCTCGCTCTTTCGCTGGCTCGGCGGACCGAGCGCGAACACGCTGCCGGTGCCAATGCTGAACGTCATCAACGGCGGAGCTCACGCCCAGAACTCGATCGACCTGCAGGAGTTCATGGTCGTGCCGGTGGGAGCGGCGAGCTTTGCCGAGGCGCTGCGTATCGCAACCGAGGTCTACCACACGCTGAAGAGCGTCATCTCCTCGCGCGGACTCGCTACCGGCGTCGGCGACGAGGGCGGTTTCGCGCCCAACCTGCCCTCGACCAAAGCGGCGATCGAGGCCATCCTCGAGGCGGCCGAGAAGGCCGGTCATGCTGACAAGGTTGCGATCGCCCTCGATCCGGCCGCAAGCGAGGTCTTCAAGGACGGGCGTTACGTACTTGCCGGCGAGGGCAAGAACCTGAGCCCGAGCGAGATGACCGACTACTACGCCTCGCTGTGCGAGCGCTTCCCGATCGTCTCGATCGAGGACGGCCACGCCGAGGATGACTGGGAGGGCTGGAGCGACATTACCCAGAGGCTCGGCGACAAGATCCAGCTGGTCGGCGACGACCTCTTCGTAACCAATGTCGAGCGCCTGAAGCTCGGCATCGAGCGCAAGGTCGCCAACTCGATCCTTATCAAGCTGAACCAGATCGGCACGCTCAGCGAGACACTCGACTGCATCGAGCTGGCGCGTAAGAACGGCTACTCGGCGGTGATCTCGCACCGCTCTGGCGAGACTGAGGACGCGACCATCGCCGATCTCGCCGTGGCGACCGGCGTTGGCCAGCTCAAGACCGGCGCGCCCTGCCGCACCGACCGCGTCGCCAAGTACAACCAGCTGCTCCGTATCGAGGAGGAGCTGGGCGACAAGGCCGTCTACCCGGGCTGGGGCGCCTTCCCGCGAGCCAAGCATTAGGGGGGCGAGCGCCGCGGCGATTAGCTGAGTTGAGCGAGGAGCTGGTGCGCCGGCCCCTCGCTTGAGATTTCCTCCCGGTCTCATACACGGGGGTGAAAGACCCAGACGCTAGGGTTAGAGCGATGGCATCGGTAGAACCTCGTCGTACGAAGATCGTCGCCACGCTCGGCCCGGTGAGCTCGAGCCTGGAAGTCATCCGGGCACTGGTGGAGGCGGGTGTAGACGCTTTCCGGCTCAACTTCTCTTACGGCGAGCGCGCCGAGCATGAACGCCTAGCCGGTTTCGTGCGCGAGGTACGGGCCGAGACCGAGCGTCCACTTGCTCTGATCGGCGATCTGCAAGGGCCCAAGATCCGGCTCGGTGAGATCGATTCGCCGAGGATCTTGAAGGTGGGGGAGCGCGTCGTTCTGGCGGTTGAAGAGAAGGCGTCCGCCGACGAGTTGCCCCTGGCACCGGCGGCTGCGGTCAGTGCGCTCGAACCGGGCCACGAGGTGTTGATAGACGACGGCAGTGTGCGCCTCCGGGTCGAGAGCGTGTCCCGCGGCCGAGCCGTCTGCGCTGTCCTCGAGGGAGGTGAGGTCGACTCGCACAAGGGCGTCAACCTCCCCGGGGTGCCACTCGCGATTCCCTCGTTGACCGAGAAAGACCTCTCCGACCTCGAGCTTGCGCTCGAGCTGGAATTCGACTACGTCGCGCTCTCCTTTGTTCGCGCTGCCGCAGACGTAACTGCTCTGCGCGAGTTGATCGCGGGTCGCCGCTCGAACGCTGCCGTCATGGCCAAGATCGAGATGCCTCAGGCCATCGAGGCGCTCGAGGAGATCATCGCTGCCGCTGACGCCGTTATCGTGGCTCGCGGCGACCTGGGCGTAGAGGTCGGCCAGGTAGCGGTTCCACTACTACAGAAGCGGATCATCGCCGCCTCGCTCGAGCAGGCGCGGCCGGTGATCACAGCTACGCAGATGCTCGAGTCGATGGTCTCGAGTCCGGAGCCCACACGGGCTGAGACGAGCGATATTGCCAACGCGATCCTCGACGGCTCCTCGGCGCTTCTTCTCTCCGCGGAGACGGCGATCGGCGCCCATCCGCTCGAGGCGGTGCGCATCATGGACGAGATCGCCCGGGCCGTTGAGCCAAGTCTCGGCTATCGGCACCGGCTCCCTCGCCCCGGCGAGCAGGCGACGGTCGGGCAAGCGATATCGAACGCGGCTTGCGACGTGGCCGAGCTGCTCCAAGCTAAGGCCATCCTCGCGCCGACCTTCAGCGGCCGCACCTCGGCGGCACTGGCTCGGTTGCGCCCGCAACGGCCGATCATCGCTCTATCGCACAACCGGCACATCCTGCGACGACTCGCGCTCGAGTGGGGCGTAATCCCGCTCGAGATACCGTCCTGCCCCAACGTTGACACACTCTGGCGGCGCTCGATCGAAGCGGCGCGATCGCACGGCCTCGTCGAGCGCGGCGATCGCTTGGTCATCACCGGAGGCACGGCCGTCAACGTCGCCGACTCGACCAATGTGATCAAGGTCGAGGAGATCCTCTAGCGAGCCTCTCGCGGAAGGACAGCCGCCCGGGGCTTAGAACTCCTTGAAGCCGTGTCCAGCAGGGAGAAACGAACAAAGCCCAGACGAGCCGGTCGCGCCCGTCGTCGCCGACAGCCGTTGAGCACGCGTCGGCTCGTCTTGCTAGCGCTTTTCGTGCTGATCACTGTTCTGTATGCGGGGCCGATTCGCTCCTACTACGACAAGTGCGAGCTCGTCCGGCATGAACAGGCGCAGGTCACGCTTCTCAGGTCGCAGCACGACGAGTTGAAGCAAAAGCTCAAGCATGCCGCGACAGCAGAGGCGATTGAGCGCGCGGCGAGGCGCCTCTTCTACGTCAAATCTGGAGAGCGGCTCTATATTGTCAATGGGATTGACGGCTGGCGGCGCGACCAGGCTCGCGCCACGCAGTGATCTCCGGTCGGATGTATCTTTCGTCGGTCGGATAGACGCTGAGCGGGCGTGAGGAGTTGTGATGACCAGCCACTATCCGCAGAACGAGCCTCAACCAGGCGGGGCCACAAGTAACGGTGTGAGTAACATCGCCGTCGTGGACGATAGGTCGATCATCGCTGCCCAGATCGGTAGAGAGCCCCGCGCCTTCTCGCGTGTCGTGGCGAGATGCCCATTCGATTTCCCTGCCGTCAGCGAACAGAAGCCGTACGACGATGAAGGAAAGCCGTTTCCCACCGGCTTCTATCTGACCTGTCCGGAGCTCATCGCGGCGGTCGCGCGACTCGAGGCGGCGGGTGGGGTAGAGCGTTGGGGCGAAGAGGTACGAAATAGTCGTCGTCTGCGCTGGAGTCTCTGGCGAGCCAATCGCAAGCAACGACGCCTGCGAAGAAAGTTGGCGCGATCGACAGGTCGGATGCTCGACGGAGGGGCCTCGCTCGGTCTGGGCATCAGCGGTTCCAAGAACACCCGGAACCTCAAGTGTCTGCACGCCCATGTCGCTTTCGCGCTCGGTAATCCGGGCTATGAGCTGGGCGAGCGCATCGTTGCCGAGCTGCAGCCGCTTTGGCCCACCCGCTGCGGCTCCCGTAAGGCTTGCGGCCCCCGCACTAAGTCCGGGCTCTAGGAACGGGCGTAGATACTCGCTGAGTATGATCGCCGGCGTGTCCGCGAGCATCGAGATATCGCGCCAGCAATGGCATGAGGGCTATCAGCGTTTCCTTGCGCTGGCCACCGGGTCGACCTCCCGCGATCACCTTTACTTGGAGCTGGAGGCGATCTCGGACGAGCTCAGGCGGCGGATCGGGCAGACCTTCACTCTTGCCGAGGCGGTCGAGCTCTACGGCGATGCGGAGCGCTGGGCAATCGAGGTGGTCGCCGAGCACGCAGCAGTTCGTGGTTGGGTGCGCGATTTGGCTATTGTGCTCGACGCCGCCTTCTACCTCTATTCGCGCGCGGCGGTCGACTACGTACCGTGACCCGACCCGCACAACCCCACCTCTCTGAGCGTGCTCGCCGTGAGCGCCCGCGCTCTAGTCGGCTTCGCCGAGCACTGCTGCTGCTGGTGGCGATCGCCGTCTTTGGTCTGGGGACGGCACTCGGGTTGGCACTCGGTCAGGGCCCGGGCGCGAAGAACACGCAGACATGCGAGCGCACGCTTCGTCTTGTGACAGTCACGGTCACAAAACCCTGAAAGGCTCGAGCACAACCCCGATTAATCGAGTTCTGGCGACTGAGGCGCGGCGCGGATAGGGGAAGAAGATGTGCACTTCCGATCCTATTCTGGTGGAGATACGCGTGCGGTTTCGCGTTAGGCTCGAATTGGGGATGGGAGGCGGGGAACCCGCCTCTACTGGGACGCAGCCAAGCCTCCACCTAGCCGAGCCACCCACGCCGATTTCTTACAACCGATCTTTGCTCGCACACCGTAAAAGCGGCTAAAACTACCGGAGTCGATTGGAAAACACGCGAACTGGAAACGTTGAGCGAAGATGCCTGATCGAGACCAATCCCACGCGAGACAAGCGAGCGAACAACCGGAATGGCTGACTCTCGGCCAGGCGGCGAGATACCTGGGAGTCGCTCAAAGCACGCTCAGGAAGTGGTGTGACGCGAGGCTAATGCCTGCGTTCACGACGCCTGGCGGTCACCGGCGCTTTCGTAAAAGCAATCTCGATGAGTTCGTGGATCGATCTCGGTCTGGCTCTAGAGGTCGCGGCGGGCCCGTCGTCCTTGTGATCGACGACGAGCCGGGAATCCCCGCCTATGTTCGCGCCAGCCTTCAGCCCGAAGGCTATGAGGTCGAGGAGTCCAGCGATCTGAAGGAAGGTCTGCGCCTAGTTGAGACCCGACCACCCGACTTGATCATGGTTGATGTGACCATGCCTGGAGCGGACGCCGGGGAAATACTCCGCCGCCTACGCGAGCAACACGGCGAAGAGGCGCCGCCCGTGATCTTGTTCAGCTCCGTCAACGAAAGCGATGAGCACATGGCGCGCTCGCTCGGGGCGAAGGCCTATTTCGGGCGCCCGCTTGACCCCCGGCGTCTGGTCGAGAGCGCTCGCGAAGCGCTGCCAATCTGACTGACGCAACGCCCGCCCCACCTGTGACCCCCTTGGTCGCAGGCGCGACCGGGATTGGCTCAGACCTCTTCGCTGGCCTCGATCACGCCTGCCGCGATCACGCCGATCGCCGCCAAGAGCGCGATCCAGATGCCGATTCCACGGCCATCCGTAGGAACGCTTAGTTGGTTGGGGATCCAGATCAGGCGTACAAGCACGAGGATGGTCGCGAGAACCCCGATCCCGATCACTATCAAGCTCTCCGGGAGGCTGGCCGGCAACGCGACTCCAAACACGCGCAGGACGACGAGAATGAGCACCGCCAAGCCGAGGAAGAAAACGATCTGACCGACCAGGCCCGTGTGCCAACCGATCACGCTCAGAACGAGCCCGTGACCGCCCGAGCCGCTGTACCAGCTCATGAAGGTCGACAGGCTGAGCACGAGGCCCGAAAGCCAGGTAAGCGTCTCGATTGTGAGGAGGAAGCCTTCGGGGTGACGCAGTGAGGGACGAGCCAGCGGCGACCGCGAGGTGGCTCGAGAGACGCGGTGTGGAGTCGGAGTTTGCATGGATTGGAAGTATCGCACCGACGCGGGGCGAGCGCCGCGCCGCTCAAATGCCGAACAAGGTCTCCGTTTGCTGCCAGATCAACAGCGCTATCACAGCGACCGCTACTAGCATGACCAGCATCGTGACGTAAAAGCGCAGGTGTGCCCGGTTACGCGCTCGCGCCCGCTCTCGACGCACCTGTCGTGAAGCTCGCTCGCGCTCATAGGCACGGGTGATCGCCATCGGATCGATCGGCGGTTTTTCGTCCTCGGGCCGTGTCTGTCGCGCTGGATATCCCACCCGCACCTCAGTTTACGGCCTATTGCGTCGACTCTGCACGTCTGATCCGGCAGAGTGCCGACGCCGGCTATCGCGTCGGCGTTGGCGTATCACCCGTCACGCCGCGATCTTCGCGTGAGAAAAGCGGTGGTCGACTCCGCGTTGCAGGCGCGATCGGCGGGATACTACCGACGTGGACGATCTCCTGTCTCCTGCTCCCGAGCCGGATGCTCAACCCTCTCTCGATCGCGGGAAAGAAGCGATAGTTGCAAGCCGCGACGACGGTCTGAGCCTGCTCGAGACGTCGCGGCAGCTGCTCGCCGATGCTCTCGTAGCGACGCTCGACTTCAACGGACTGCCACGACGGCTAGCCGCTCTCGTTGCCGCGGCGACGGGCGCCGAGCAGGTACTGCTCTGGTTGGGTGATCATCCGGAAACTGCGCATCTCGGGACGCCGGCGGTCATCTCTTCCTCCGACCTGGCCGTCGCCCGCGAGCGGGCCGAGCACGTACTCGAGCAAGGCAAGCCCCTGCGCGAGCGGTTGCCCGCCGCTCTCTCCTTCGCCCTGCCCCTCGGACTCGAGCCGCTCGGTGTGCTCGAGGCGAGATTCGGCGAAGGGAAGGAAGTGAGCGAAAGCGAGCTCGAGGCACTGCAAACACTGGCCGCTCGTGTCGCCGGCGTGCTCGAAGAAGCCACTCGGCGCCGCGATCTCGCCTTGGAGCTCGAGCGGACACATGCGCTTCTCTCCTTCACCGGGCAGGCCATGTCCGAGCTCGCGGTTGAGCCAACACTCAACACCGCCATGGAGCGAATAGCCAGCCTGCTGGGTATCGAGCGAATCGCCATCTATCTATACGACGAGGATGGCTTGCACACCGCCGCGGCACGTGGGCTTCGCGGCCCGCACGAACGCATCGCCGCTGGCTTGCTCGAGCTGGCGCTAGCTTCTGGCCGGCTCGCGGGCGGTGTAATCGTCGCCGATGCTCTTTCTGACGAGAGGCTGGAACCGCTTCGCGACGCGTTCGTCGAGTCGGGAGTGGATGCCGTCTTTGCGCTTCCGCTCGAGGCGGTAAACGAGGTGATCGGGTTGCTCGCGCTCTATGTGCCGAAAGGTCGAGTCCCCGACGAGAGCGATCGAATGTTGCTCGAGGCGCTTCGCAATCAGCTCGCAGTCGCCGTCTACCACGCTCGCCTGCACGAGCACGCGACTCTTCTTGGTAGTGAGCTCGAGCACTCGCTGCGCGCAGAGCGTCAGGCGGCGGCTCAGTTGCGGGCGCTGTATGAGATTTCGCGTGCTTTCGCGCAGAGCCTGTCGTTGCAGGCCACATTGGAGGCGGCGGCAAAGACGATCGCCGAGCTGGTGGGAGTCGATGTTGCCGTTCTCCACATGCCCGACGAGCGCCAGGAGAGGATGGAGGCGAGGGCACTTCACGTCGTCAGAGGAGTTCTGGAGGAGCCGATGCGAGCGATTCTCGGTCGGCCACTTCCGCTGACGGGCGATATCGCTCGCGTGATCCGGGAAGGGCTCGTCCTGCGTCTGACGCCCGAGACGGCTGACGCGGACGATTCACAACGTCTGCTCGGACCGTTTCTAGAGCGAGGCTCGACGGCGATCGTGCTTCCTGTCGCCACTCCCAAGGAGGTGCTCGCGACGGTCACCCTCATCTCTCTCAGCCCCGAGCGGCCGATTCGTGACGAGACGATCGAGGTAGCGCTGGCGATTGTGAGGCAAGCCGCTCTCGCAATCGACAACGCTTGCCTCTACGAGCAGCAGAAGGCGTTCGCGGATGCCATGCAGCGCTCGCTTCTTCCCGACTACGAGCCCGAGATCGAGGGTCTCGATGTCGGAGCCGCCTACGCCGCGTCGGCCCAGGTCGAGATCGGCGGCGATCTTTACGACTTCGTCGACTACGGCCCCAACCGCACCGCCATCGTTCTCGGCGACGTCAGCGGCAAGGCCGCGCCCGC
>PMXT01000163.1 GCA_003170995.1 Actinomycetota bacterium
ACGACCTCGGCCTTGGTCTCTCCAGCCCCGACGACCGCGGCCACCCAGTCCATAGCGGTGAACTTCTCGAGCAAGCGCGCCGGCTCGGTCGCCGTGGCGATCAGATCCACGTCGTGCACGGTCTCTCGCCGCCGCCTGACACTCCCGGCCTCCGAGACGCGCTTCGCGCCGGGAAGGGTGGCCAGCTCGGCCAGAACCTCTTGCGCGACGCTGAGAGCGTGCCCGAGCAAGACTCTCTGCTCGACCGGCCCGGCGGCGTCCGCGAGCGCTTTCAGCACTTTTCCCTCGATCGAGGCGCCCAGTCCGGGCAGAGTCCGCAGTCGCTCTTGCTCGGCCGCCCGGCGCAGCTCCTCCGGCGTCGTCAGGCCCAGCTCAATCCAGAAACGCGCGGCGGTCTTCGGCCCGATGCCCGGCAGGCGCAGGAAGGCAACCACCCCGGCTGGGATGCGCTGCTCACGCTCGGCCAGCGCGTGGATCTTTCCGTCTCGGGCGATCTCGCGGATCTTGCCCTCGATCGTTTTGCCGATCCCCGGGAGCTCGGTGGCCCGCCAGGTCTGGGCCAGCTCGGCGACCGAGCGTGAGCTGTCCCGGATCTGCTTCGCGGCTCGCCGGTAGGCGTTGATGCGGAATCTGTCGCCGCCTTCGAGTTCGATCAGATCGGCGAGCAGCTCGAATTGATCGGCGACCTCGCTGTTCGGCGGTGTGCGCGCAGGCATGGGACCGATGTTATGCCCTACTTCGCCCGGGCAGTTCGGTCGAGGCCTGGACTAGAAGCACCGCGTTCCGCCGCCCGCCAGCGAGCGCCGAGCGGAATGAAGACCCGTCGATTGAGTGCGTGAGGGCATCATGTTCCGCCGCCCGCCACCGAGAGCGCAAAGCGGAATGAAGACCCGTCGACTGGGAGGCTGAGGGCACTTCTTTCCGCCGCCCGCCACCAAGCCGCCCGCCCGCGGGGTCGTTCCACAGTACCGTCCTTTCGCGGCGCAAATCGCTCGTAAACGTGCCGACTCTGTACCGAATTGAGAACGAGGCCGGCAAGGGAACACGCTTGCTCGCACGCATCCCGTTGCCCGAGGCCGAAGCGAACTCGAGCAGCGAGCCCGAAAACAAGGAATGATTCAGGCGTGCGAGCCTGCGTCTGCCTCCCCACCTACAACGAGCGCGAGAATCTGGAGCCGATGCTTCGCGCCCTTGCCGGTGTACTCGGTCCGAACGACCGCGTGCTCGTTATCGACGACGGCTCGCCCGACGGCACTGGCGAGATCGCCGAGCGCCTGAAGACAGAGCTCGGCTTCGTCGACGTGCTTCACCGGGAGCAGAAGGAGGGCCTCGGCCGCGCCTACATCGCCGGCTTCGCCTGGGCGCTCGAGCACGGCGCCGAACTGGTGCTCGAGATGGACTGCGACTTCTCGCACAACCCGGCCGATGTGCCGCGTCTGATCGAAGCCGCGGACGACGCCGACCTCGTGCTCGGCTCGCGCTACGTCGCCGGCGGCGGCACCCATAACTGGAGCCGGGTCAGACGTATCATCTCGACCGGCGGCTCCTTCTACGCGCGAACGCTCCTGCACGTCCAGATCCGCGACCTGACCGGCGGCTTCAAGTGCTACCGCTGCGAGGTGATCGAGGCGATCGATCCCGGCACCGTCTCGGCGCGCGGCTACGCCTTCCAGATCGAGACGACCTACCGAGCCCTCCGCGCCAACTTCCGCGTTGAGGAGATTCCGATCATCTTCTCCGACCGCGCGGCCGGCGGCTCGAAGATGGGCAAGCGAATCGTGCTCGAGGCGATCTGGAAGGTGCCGCTGATGAAGCTGGGGCGCTGGCGACCACGAGTTGCTGCGGATGAGGACAACCGAGAGATCAATAGTTCCAAGTGACCTCGACCAACCGCTAGTTCGTACGAGGTGTTCGATGAAGATCATCTACAAGATCACCTATCCGAACGGCAAGATCTACGTCGGCAAAGACCTCACCGATACCATCAACTACTTCGGTAGTGCTAACAGCAAGCTCATCGAAGCGGACTTCAGCCGCGAGCAAAGGCGCGACTTCACAATCCGGAGAGAAGTGCTTTGGGAGTCGGACACTGCCTCTGATCAAGACGTGAGCCTGAAGGAAGTCGAGTTTATACGCGAGCTTCGGTCAAACGATCCCGAGATGGGCTACAACCGGTGGCCTGGGTTCAGCGGTTAGTGCGGGATGACCGCGCGCCTGTGTAGTTAGCGAAAGTGATCCCAGCCGCTGAGCTCGACCGGCTCGCCGTCGCGTAGGAAAACGACACCCTCGCCCTCCTCGCAGCGGCCGACAATGGTGAAGCGACCGGGCTCGGGTACAGCGGCCAGCAGCTCGTAGTCCTCGCCGAAGGCGCAGGCGAGGCACTGTCTCGGCCCGCGACTACGCCTTCTAGATCGAGACTGGCTACGGGGCCCTCCCTCAACGCTACCGGGGCCCCGATCCACCTTCATCTCTCGTGCACGCTGCGGACCCAAGCGCGCATTTGGCATGCTACGCGGGTTCGTCCAAGCACTGTTCGACGGACGCCAACGGTGTCTCCGTGTCGGAGGGGCGGCGCGAGGACCTCTGGAGGGATTAGGTGGCTCGGCTCGTCCGCTGGCTCGACATCGCGATCTTCCTAAGCTTCGCGGCCTTCGTCCTCCTCATCGCGCCCCACGAGGGCAACTGGTACGCCGGGCTCGCTGTGGCGGCGGTCTGCAGCCCGTTCTGGATCGCGGCGCGCTGGCACCTCGGAGCTTCTTTCTCCTTGAGGCCCGATGCCCGCCGCCTCATCACGAGCGGCCTCTACTCGAGGCTTCGGCATCCGGTCTACGTCTTCGGCACGCCGGCGATCATGGGCGTCCTTGTCGCGCTGCTCGGTTGGAAAGCCCTGGTCATCGCCGTCTTCGTGGTTCCGGTCGAGGTTCTGCGCGCGCGGCGCGAGGAGGCCGTGCTTACGGAGAGGTTCGGGTCGCAGTACATCGCCTATCGTGAGCGCACTTGGTTCTAGAGCGTTGTTGGGTTTCAGTGCGCAGCCGAACAAGCGCCTCGAGCAGATTGGCTCCGTGCCTATGATGACGGCAGAGGCGTTGTGAGCCAACTGCTCATGCGCGAAACGTTAGTGACATCAGAAGACAGCGTGACCCTGCTCGACCAGGCCCTTGCCGCGTCGGAGTGTGTCATCAGCGTGATGGGTGACCACGCAGGCGAGGGCATCGACGCCATCTTCGAGCGGAAGATCGCTGACATACGCGTTGCCGGGCGCACCTTCTGGGTCGCGAAGTCAGCCAAGGCTCGTCCCGTCCAGGTTCAGAGTCTGTGCGCGGCGCAACCCGGATACGTGGTCTTCGTTGAAGCGGCGACACGAGGCGGAGCACGGCCCACCATCGCATCCGATCCGGCGGCCGAGTACTCCCGCAACCAGATCGAGTGGTTGCCGTTTCCTGCCGGCATCGGTCCGGTAACCGGCAAGATAGACAAGTCGGCGACGGCGTTCGTCTTCGATCGACTGGCTACGGACTCGAGCAGCACCCTCGACCTCTGGCAGTACTCAGACCGTCTGGACGCGAGTCGCCCCTTGAGGTTCATCCTCGGCTGCTCCACAATGTGCGCTGTCCGCGCTGACATGACCACACACCCGCGGCGGCTGAAATCTAGGTTTCGGAGAATCCTGGCGGTGGGCGCGCTCGCTGAACCCTACTGCGTCTGGGTGCGATGAGTCGCTAACCAGCGCTTCCAGCGGATGGCGGAAGCGCTACGCTGACATCGCGCTAGCGGTCCACCGCTGAAGCGCAACACGTTGGCGGCCGCAGGACGCTCCTAGCGGAAGTGATCCCAACCGCTGAGCTCAACCGGTTCGCCGTCGCGTAGGAAAACGACACCCTCGCCCTCCTCGCAGCGGCCGACGACCGTGAAGCGACCGGGCTCGGGGACGGCGGCCAGTAGCTCGTAGTCCTCGCCGAAGGCGCAGGCGAGCGAGTCGACGTTCAGGTCGAGTTGCCGGGCGACCTCGGCGACGCCGTCGGCGACGGGTACCCGCTCGAGCTCGATCAGCAGACGGCAGCCCGAGCGCTCGGCGATGCGCAGGGCGTCGGAGGCCAGCCCGTCCGAGATGTCGAGCATGGCGTGGGCGCTTTGGGCGAGCTCCCTGCCTTCCGCCACGCGCAGCGGCGGGCGCAGGTGTGCGCGGGCGCACGGGTTGGTGAGACGCTCTTGCAGGCAGTGGAAGCCGGCGGCCGAAGCGCCGAGCGGGCCGGTAACGACGAGCGAGTCGCCGGGTCGGGCGCCGTCCCGGCCGGGTACCCGCTCGGCGCGGCCCAAAGCTGTGACGCTCAGATAGAGGCGATCGGCCGAGGTCGTGTCGCCGCCGAGCACGGGCACACCGGTCTCGGCGATTCCCTCGTAGAGCTTGATCACATCGCTCGCCTTGGTCTCGCCGGGCAGCCCGAGCGAGACGATCAGGGCCTCCGGCTCGGCACCCGAGGCAGCCAGATCGGAGATGTTGACGGCCGCCGCCTTGTAGCCGAGGTCGTGCCAGCTCGTCCAGTCGAGGCGGAAGTGAACGCCCTCGACGAGTGCGTCCTGAGTGACGACCAAATCGGGCGCGAAGCGGGCGGCGTCGTTGGCGATACCCTGCGCCAGGCCGCGGCGCTCCAGCTCGCGCAGTAAGCCAAACTCACCGAGTTCAGAGAGCCGCATCGATCGCCTCGATGATTGCGCGGGCATCGCGCGCCGCACGGATCACGGCCACGCCCGAGGCGCCCGCGAGGATGCAGTCGGCGGCGTTGGAGGCATCGACACTGCCGATCGCCACCACCGGAAGCGACACCACCTTGCAGATCGCCGCCAAGCCGTCCAGCCCGATCGCGGGCGCAGCATCGGTCTTCGAGGGGGTCGTCCAAACCGGACCGGCGCCGATGTAGGCGGCGCCACTCTTCTCCGCTTCGATCGCCTCGTCGACGGTCGAGGCCGAGAGCCCGAGCACGAGCCCCGCCATCTGCGCCAGCCCGGCGCCCGAGTCGCTCTGGCCGAGGTGGACTCCGTCAGCCGCAAGCGCGATCGCCGCCTCGACGTCGTCGTTGACGATGAAGGTGGCCGGGAGCTCGCGGAAGGGCACCCCCCGCTCGACTACCTCTCTGGTCGGAGCATCCTTCAGCCGCAACTGCACGACCGTGGCGCCACCGGCGACCGCAATCCGGGCGGTCTCTAGATCCTCGACGATGGCATGGAGTCTCATGAGATCTTGGTTCGGGAGTCGAGGGTTTCCGGGTCGAGGTTGTAGAGAGCATCGTAGAGCGCGACGTGGAAGCTCCCGGGCCCGTTGGCGCCGGCCGCGGCATCCTCCGCCGCTACGCCGTAGGCAGCCAGCGCCTCGGTGGCGGCCTCGAGCGGCGCGTCGGGCTTCGCAGCCAGGAAGCAGCCGGTAATCGCCGTAGACATGCAGCCGGTGCCGGTGACGACAGCGAGCAGCTGGTGCCCGTTTGCCACTCTGAGCCCGCGCTCGCCGTCGGAGACGCGATCGACCGGGCCCGTGACCGCGACGACGCAACCCAGCGCGAGCGCCGCCGAGCGCGCGATCTCCTCGGCCGGCGAGCCGGCTCCGAGCGAGTCGACACCGCGCATCTCCGCCTCCTGCCCGATCAGCGTCGCCACCTCGCCCGCATTCCCGCGCACGACCGACACGCGCACCTCGCTCAAAATCCGCTTGGCCGTCTCGGTGCGGAAGCGGGTGGCGCCGGCGCCGACGGGATCGAGCACCACGGGCACGCCGGCGGTGTTCGCGGCCTTGCCCGCCAGCAGCATGGCCTCGATCCAGGGCGTCGACAGCGTGCCGATGTTGAGCACCAGCGCGCCGGCGGCGGCGGCCATCTGCTCGACCTCCTCGGGAGCGTGCGCCATCACCGGTAGCGCGCCGATGGCGAGAGTCGCGTTGGCCGTCTCGTTCATGACGACATAGTTGGTGATCTGATGGACGAGCGGCTTGCGCGCGCGCAGAGCACGAAGAGTCATTCCCGGCGAGACGGTCATCTGTGCTCCTCCAATCGAAGTACGTCGACGGGGCCCTCCCCGGCTCCGAGCCAGTCGAGGCCGCTCGCGACTGCTTGTGAGGAGATCCGGGCCGCTTCCTGCGCCGCCTCATACAAGGGCATTCCCTGCGCGAGGAGCGCCGCCAGAGTCGCCGAGTGGGTGCAGCCGGCGCCGTGTGTCGCCGGCTTCGCATGCCTGGGGACGGAAATCTCGAAGTGCTCGCTTCCGTCGAAGAAGTGGTCGACGGGCTTCTCGCCGTGTCCCCCGGTGACGATTACGGCCGCCGCGCCGAGCGCGTGAATGCGCTCCGCCAGCTCCCTGCGCGAGCCCGGCTTTCCCGCCAGCACGACCGCCTCGTCGAGATTCGGAGTCGTCACCGTCGCCAGCGGCAGAAGCTCGGTCACGAGCGCCTCGACCGCCTCGGGCCGCAACAGCCGCGCCCCCGAGGTGGCGATCATCACCGGGTCGACCACGAGCGGAACGCGGTGACCCGCAAGGAAACCGGCGACCGTCTCGATGATCGGCCGCGAGAAGAGCATGCCCGTCTTCGCCGCGTCGACGCCAATATCCGAGAAGACAGCCTCCAGCTCGGCCAGAACGAACTCGGGCGGCGTCTCGTGTACGGCGGTCACACCAACCGTGTTCTGTGCCGTCAGAGCGACGATCGCGCTCATCCCGTAGCAACCGGCGGCGGCGAACGCCTTCAGATCGCCCTGGATCCCCGCGCCGCCGCCCGAGTCGGAGCCGGCGATCGTCAAACATCGCGGTACAGCCAATTCGAAAAACTCCCTTCGCTGGCATTACCCAGATCAGGTTCGACGGGTTTTTCTCAGCCCGCAAGGGCACCCCGGTGGGCACAGGGTACCATCGCCCTCGGGGGTGAAAGAAGAGCCGGACCTACCGGAAACGGCTCGCCGAGCAACTTGAACTCACGTGGGCCGAAGAGGAGTTGGAATTCGCTGCTTACCGGCGAGGAGCTGGCCTACCGTGGCGAGGAACCGGCGCGAAAGCCCCGGCTCGAGCCGATCCCCGATGAGCTGGAGCCGCGCCTGCGCCAAGCGCTGCTCGGGCTCGGCGTTACCTCTCTCTTCGCTCACCAGGCCGAGGCCTGGCGCCTGGCCCAAAACGGCGCGCACCTGATCGTCAC
>PMXT01000107.1 GCA_003170995.1 Actinomycetota bacterium
GTGATCGAGCCGCTCGATCGCGGTTTCGGCTACACGTTCGGGAACTCGCTACGGCGCGTGCTGCTCTCCTCGCTAGAGGGCGCCGCTGTCACTTCGGTGAAGATCGAGGGAGTCGCGCACGAGTTCACCACCATCCCAGGTGTACGCGAGGACGTGACCGACATCGTCCTCAACCTGAAGAACCTGATCTGTCGCCTCTACGGCGACTCGCCCGAGATCGAAGTACGACTCTCGAAGAAGGAGCCGGGGCCAGTGACGGCCGGCGATCTTGAGGCGCCTGCCGATCTCGAGCTCCTGAATCCCGAGCTCGAGATTGCTCATCTCTCGGAGCGCGGCAAGCTAGAGCTGACGCTGACGATCGGCCGCGGCCGCGGATACGTTCCGGCCGAACTCAATCGTGGGCCCGAGCACACGATTGGAGTCATTCCGATCGACTCGATCTTTTCGCCGGTACGCCGCGTCTCCTACGACGTCGAGGCCGCTCGTGTAGGTCAGCGCACCGACTACGACAAGCTTCGCCTAGATATCACCACCGACGGCTCGATCGATCCACGTGAAGCGATAGCGCAGGCGGCTGAGATCCTCATTCGCCAGCTCGCCATCTTCACCGACGTCGAGAAGATCGAGGGGTTGACCCAAGCCGCCGCCGCCGCCGCCGAGGCCGTGGCCGAGACTTCCGTCGCGCATGGAATGGAGAGCTTCCCGATCGAGGAGCTCGAGCTGGGGGTTCGTTCCTACAACTGCCTCAAGCGCGTCGGCATCGAGACGATCGGCGACCTCGTCTCGAAGAACGACGCCGAGCTCGGCGCGATTCCGAACTTCGGCAAGAAGTCGATCGAAGAGGTCAAGGAGACGCTGGCGGCCCACGGTCTGGGCCTGCGTGGCGACGAGTAGAAGTCAATAACGATGCGGCACCAGCACACAGGCAAGAAGCTCGGGCGCGACTCTGCGCACAGGCGCGCTCTCTACGCGAACCTCGTCTGCTCGCTAATCGAGCACGGGCGCATCAAGACGACCGAGGCCAAGGCCAAGGCCGTCAAGCCGCTCGCCGAGCAGATGATCACGCTCGGACGGCGCGGCGATCTGGCTGCACGCAGGCTGGCTATCTCCAAGATTCGCTCGGTCGATGCCGTGCACGTGCTCTTCAGCGAGGTTGCACCGCGCTTCGTAGACCGGCCCGGCGGTTACTCGCGCATCGTCAAGATCGGGCCCAGGTCGGGCGACGCCGCCGAGATGGTCTATCTCGAGCTCGTCGACTACGTGCCTGGATCAAACGGCTGACCGACTCGGCAGCGGCTAGGAATTTCCGTTCCGGCACAGCCGTGACCTTCGGGTCGGGCTAGGTAGCAATTCGGCCAGGATCGTCGGGGTTAGTTGTAGGACCCAGACACGTTGTTCCTGAGCACCTCCAGCTGAGCCAGCGGCGGCTGGTTGCCGAGGGATCTGTCTGGACGCCTGCGATTGTGGTAGTCGAGCCAACCACGTAGAGCGTCCCTGCGCTCCCCGGAGTCAGGGTAGATCGCTCCTTAGGCCCAGCCTCCAGGGAGGCTCGGATGGAACAACGTGCTCTTAGGAACTACAACTAGTCTGTCAGCATGCTGCTGCTGATCTCGATCGTGCTTGCCATCTTTCTACTGCCGACGCCCTGGAACGTTCTTGTGCTCGCTCTCGGGCTTTTGGGGGAGGTGGGCGAGGTCACGTTCGGGATCTGGTATTCGCGCCGGCGTCGCGCCACGACCGGCGCCGAGGGCATGGTCGGCGGCACCGCAAAGGTGATCGAGCCCTGTCGGCCTTCGGGCCGAGTCAGCTACAAAGGCGAGCGCTGGGAGGCCGCCTGCGCCGAAGGAGCCGATATCGGTGAGCGCGTCCGCATCAAGGCTGTCGACGGGTTGAGCCTCGTTGTCGAGCGCGTCACAAGCCGGTGAAAAAGCGGGGGAACGAACCGGTGATTCGGCGCTTCGAGGAGAGTGACCTCCCCGAGGACTAGATATCCATGTCGGCGGCCAGGGTTGCCCAGCCAAAGCGACGGGCACCAACCGGACGGCCAGAACGTGCGTCGTAGAACTCGTTGAAGCCGCCGCGCTCGACCAGCTCATGCGAGTGCTCGGCAAGTTGTGCCGCGTAGCGCGTTTCGCCGTGACGGAGCAGCCCTTGGTGCAGGAACCAATTGGTGTTCATCGAGCAGGGCCCGCGCCAGATCAGGCGCAAGCCGCGAATGTGGGAGTCATCGGTATATGAGGGCTCATCGAGAGCGACCGAAGGCACGGGGTAGGGTGACCAGAACTCGTGGGGATCGGTCAGGTGAGCCAATAGCCGCTCGACTACGTCAGCAGGCAGATCGTCGAGTATTAGCGGCATCAGGCATTGGATTGTCTTCGCTTCGGCTCGTGTCTCGCCGGAGCCAACGAGGTTGAAGAAAAGGCCACGCTGTGGATCCCAGGCTCGCTCGAGTAAGGACTGCAGCGCCTGAGTGGATTTCGACTCGGCCCAGACGGCGAGCTCCTCCTGCCCGGCGCGACGGGCTAGACGGGCGAGCACCTCGAGGTTGTCAATCCAGATGGCGTTTACGAGTACGTCTTCGGCGTGATCGTCGCGAGCGAAGATGCGGGCGAGATTGTAGCCAGTGAGCTTGTTCTTTATCTCGACGCAGCGCGATTTGACAAGGATTTTTCGTGCAGCACGCGGACCGGCAGCGAGAGCCTGGTCATAAGCCGGGCTAAAGTCCAAGCCGGTCTCGAACTGAGCGATGGTTGAGATCAGCCCGTCCTGGTCGGGATCGCGCTCGCGGGCGAGATAGCGGTAATAGCGCTCCAGCACGGGCAGGGCTTCGGATAGGAAATCCTCGGCACCGGCCAAAACCAGGCGTTCGACCGCCGTCGCCAACACCGGCGGCTGAGTCAACGCCGTTGTTCGTGGCCGGCGGTGAGGGAGGAAACTCCAGACATCGGCGCTCTCGAGATAGTGCCAACTGTGGAGGCGGACACGCTCGGGGTGCCAGAAGATGACGTGGGGGATGAGGCCGTTGGGCCACTGCCAGCGGAAGAGCGAGCGCAATTCTTCACAGCCGCGAACGGGGTCGGAAAGCGACCAGACAATAGAATGGAAGCCGGAGTCCCAGAGCCACTGATGGGGGTAAGAGCGCTTCGAGGGTACGGAGTAGCGCCAAACCCGACCGTCGAACTCAATCGTCTCGGTATTCGCCTGCAGTAGTGCTCGGGCCGCTTCGCGCATACCCTCAAATTACGGCAAAGTGGGCGATCGCGCGCCAAGGGGTCATCCCCGGCCAGCATTTCGAGTGCTACGAGATGGCTAAATGACTCGTGGGCGGCTAAAGAAAAGGATTGCCTTTACCCTCTCTTGAGCGCATGGACAGGCAGACCAAGGCAATCGAGGACGTCTATAGCCGCCGCTACCAGGGCTTTCGAGGTGCGCTGGCGGGGATTGTCGGCAGCTACGAGCTGGCCCACGACGTGGTTCAGGAGAGTTTCGCCCGCGCGCTTGCGAGCCGGAGCGACTATCGGGGCGAGGGTCCGCTCGAGGCCTGGATCTGGAAGATTGCGCTGCGGACGGCGCTCGAGATGCGCGGACGGCCGATCGAGCTGGAGCTCGTCGACGCGTTCGAGCCCGAGCTCCCCCGTCCCGATCGCGACGAGGAGTTGGGGGCGGCGCTGAAGGAGCTGTCTCCGCGGCGGCGACTGGTGGTTTTTCTGCGCTACGTCGCCGACCTCGATTACCGAGAGATCGCCCGGGTCTGTGAGATCAGCGAGGGAACCGTGGCCGCGACGCTGGCGCAGGCGAAAGCCGCGCTCGCCTCGTCGCTCGGCTACTCGAACCAGGAGCTGCAGGAGTTGCGAGAGGTGGCGGAGTGATGAAGAAGCACAGCGACAACCTGGACATGATGCTTTCGAGGCGGTTGAAGAGCGCCGTCGGTGAGGACGGTGTTGCGAACTGGTTTGACGTGCGCAGGCGCGCAGGCGAAAGCGATGCGCCCGTCCGCTGGCCACGGCGCCGGGTGCTGCTCGTGGCGGCGTTGATCGTGCTGGCCGTTGCTGCGTGCGCCGGAAGTACCGGCCTCATTCCCTGGCTTGGCCGAAAACCGGCCGTGAGCATCAGCCCGCCGCTCGCTCCCGCTTGTAAGGCGAAAGATATACGCGCTGCTCTCCAGACGGGCTTACAATACGAGACCGGCGACTCGCGAGACGGCTGGATCCGATTGACGAACATCAATCGCCGTCCTTGCTCGCTAACAGGACGGCCACGGCTCGTCTTCACCGGCGCCGCCGCCCGGAGCGTGCGTGTTTCAATCACGTCGAAGAAGTTCCGGGTAGATCGGCACGACCGGATGCGATTGTTGCACCCGGCCTCGCTTCGTGCGCTGAGAAGGGGCGACGCGGCAGTGGCTTACATTACTTGGGCGTCATGGTGCGGTCCTGGTTCGCGCACGCCCACGCCCGGTGACCTGCGCGAGGAGCCGATGTACAGGTTGATCCGACGCCAGTCGGGGGCGGTCCCGGACGGCCTTGCGGTGATCCTTAGGGATGGGAATCGGATCGTGATTCCCCTTCCCGTGAAGCCCGTTACCGTTCCCCCCGCCAACCCCGACAAGATGACGGCGCACTTTCCCAAAGTTCACGCACCGGCGGCACCGGGCTGCTATGGGAAACCCGGATCGGCGGCGCTCCTTGTCCTAGGGTTTGAGGCGGAGAGCAGATCGAAACCTCGAACCGCACAGCTTCCGTTACGTGCGACTATTCCGGGCGTAAAACTCGTAGATGGTCAGTTAGTGGGGTCGCGATACCACGTTCGGCAGGGCGCCGTCCTCCGCTACGTGGTCGCACTGACCAACACGAGCAAGCGCCCGTTCCGTTTTCGCACCTGTCCGCTGTATGACGAAGGGATTATGTATATGTCGCAATTCAGCGCGACCGCCCCAATCCAGCAGAGAAACGCGATTATCCCCCGCACCACTTACGTCCTCAACTGTCGCCAGGTTGGGACGATCGCTCCCGGGGCTACCGTGCGCTTCGCGATGGAGTTGCCGATACCTGAGAATGCGTTTCTCGGGAAGGGCGAATTGTATTGGAAGCTGAGTTATCCATTCGAGGGCGACAGCACTCCTACTCCGTACGGCACCCTAATAGGGGCGGTGGCGAGAGTTGAGGTTGTGAAGTGACCCGCCGTGAATAAGTCGCGTTTCGTACTACTGCGTCACTGACGCGCGGGCCTTTCCCGGCGAGAGATGAGTGGCCGCCTCCCAGGCAGAGCCGCGAACGAAGCCGAGTATCGTTCCTCCGGCTAAAGAGAAGATCCGCCCGTAACGTCTCTTATACGAATGGACAGGCAAGCCAAGGCGATCGAAGACGTCTACAACCGCCGCTATCTCGGCTTTCGGAATGCGCTCGCCGGTATTGCCGGGAGCTACGAAGCGGCGCAAGACATCGTTCAAGAGAGCTTCGCCCGCGCGCTCAAGAGCCGCAGTAGCTACCGAGGCGATGGTCCGCTCGAGGCCTGGATCTGGAAGATCGCGCTGCGGATCGCGCTCGACCAACGGCGCAAGGTCGTAGCGGAACCGCTCGCCGATGCGTTCGATCCCGAACTTCCCGAGCCGGAGTTCGATGACGAGCTGGCGGCAGCCCTGCGCACGCTCTCGCCCCGGCGCCGGCTAGTCGTCTTTCTGCGCTACGTGGCCGACCTCGACTACGCGCAGATTGCCGAGGTCTGCGAGATCAGTTCAGGAACGGTGGCCGCGACGCTGTCTCAGGCAACGGCGGCGCTTGCCTCCGCGCTCGGTAACGAGCACGCCAATCTACGAGCCTTGGGAGAGGCGGCAGAGCAATGAAAAGAAAACGGCACGAGACGGACGATCCGGCCCGCATGCTCTCCCAGCGGCTGAACGGCGCGTTCAGGCGGGCCGGTGAGGCGGACTGGCTCGACGTGCGCAGGCGTGCAGGCGAAAGCGATGCGCCCGCCCGCTGGTCGCGGCGCCGGGTGCTACTTGTCGCGGCGATGATCGTGTTCGCCGTTGCTGCGTGCGCCGGAAGCACCGGTGTTATTCCCTGGCTCAGCCGAAAACCGGCCGTGAGTATCGGCCCGCCGCTTGCTCCTGCTTGTAAGGCGAAAGATTTACACGCTGCTATCGTCGGCGGCTTGAAATACTCGACCGGCGACTCGCGAGACGGCGAGATCCGATTGACGAACACCAGTCGCCGTCCTTGCTCGCTAACAGAACTGCCGCGACTCGTCTTCACCGGCGCCGCCGCCCGCAGCGTGCGTGTTTCGATCGCGTCGCCGAAGCAGCGCGGTCGGGTACACGAGTACGACCCGATGCGGATGCAGGGGACGGCCTCGCTTCGCGCTCTGAGTAGGGGCGACGCGGAGGTGATTGGCATCAATTGGGCATCATGGTGCGGTCCTGGTTCGCGGCGGAATGGCGGCCGCGAGTCGGGGGCGGCCCCGGACGGCCTAGCGGTGATCCTTAGTGACGGGAATCGCGTCGTAATGCCCCTTCGCATACATAACCCTCCCTGGACTGACGATCCAGTGACACCGGGTTGCTATGGGAATCCCGGATCGGCGTCGCTCTCTATTACTACGTTTTGGGTGATGCGCAGATCGAAACTAACCGTACGGCTTCCGTTACATGCGACTATTCCGGGCGTAAAATTCGTCAATAATAAGCTGGTGGGGCCGCAATACCGCGTTCGGCAGGGCGCCGTCCTCCACTACGTGGTCGCACTGACCAACACGAGCAAGCGCCCGTTCCGTTTCCACACCTGTCCGCCGTATTACGAAGAGATTACGTCTGTGGCGCTCTATTCCGCGAACGCCTCAATTCACCAGAGAAACGCGACTCTCCCACGTGCCGCTTACGTCCTCAACTGTCGCCGGGTTGGGACGATCGCCCCCGGAGCTACCGTGCGCTTCGCGATGAAGCTGCCGATACCTAAGAATGCGTATCTCGGGAGAAGCGCTTTGAGATGGGTGCTGACTGATCCATTCGAGGGCGAACTCGCTTCTACTCCGTTCGGCAAGCTAATAGGGGTGTACGCGATAGTTGATGTTGTGAAGTGACCCGCTGTGAATAAGTCGCGTTTCGGTACTAGTGCGCTACTGATAAGCGCGCCTTTCCCGGGTAAGGTCGACACCGGGGAGGAAAGAGCGGCGGCCTTCTCGCGCGGCCGCGGTCGCGCGAGGCGTGTGTAGCCACGAGCGCGAGCGGCAATAATGTCCCCGTGTTCGACTACGTGATCGTGGGCGGGGGTCGTGCGGGTGTCTCGGCGGTGGAGGGCATCCGCGAGCTCGACCCGTCGGGCTCGATTCTGCTTGTCGGCGCCGAGTCGCATCTCCCCTATGACCGCCCGCCTCTGAGCAAGCAGCTCTGGTCCGGCAAGAAGGAGATTGCGGACATCTTCATCCACGAGCGTGGCTTCTTCGATCACGACGGGGTGGAACTGGCGAGCGTCGAGCACGTCACCGAGATCCAGCCCGGCAAGAAGACGATCGTCACCGACCGGGGCCGGCGCGATCGCTACGGAAAGCTGCTTCTCGCCACCGGGGGAACGCCGAGGCGCCTGCAGATCCCGGGCGCCGAGCTCGAAGGCGTTCTCTACTTCCGTACGCTCGACGACTACATCGAGCTGAGCCGCGCCCCGAAAGGAAAGTCGATTATCGTCGTGGGCGGAGGCTTCATAGGCTCGGAGATCGCGGCCGCGCTGAGCACGCACGGCGCGCATGTGACGATGGTGTTTCCCGGTCGGCGAATGCTCGCGCGCGTCTTCCCCGAGTCGCTCGCCGACGCGATCCAGGAGCAATATGAGCAGCGTGGTATTCGCATCCTGAGCGAGGACGTGCCGGCCTCTTTCACGCCCAGAGACGGCCGGCTGGCCGTCGAGACACGGCGAGGCGAGCGGCTGGCGTGCGATTCGATCGTGGTCGGAGTCGGTATCGAGCCGGAGATCGGGCTTGCCTCTTCGGCCGGGCTCGCGCTGGAGAACGGGATCGAGCTGAACGAGCTGCTCGAAAGCTCGGCCCCCGGTATCTTCGCCGCCGGCGACAACGCCAACTTCCCCTACCGAGCGCTTGGCAAGAGGATGCGCGTCGAGCACTGGGACAACGCCGTCTCGCAGGGGAAGGCGGCCGGACGCAACATGGCCGGAGCCGGAGAGCCGTTCGACTACCTGCCCTACTTCTTTTCCGACCTGTTCGAGTTCGGCTACGAGGCGGTCGGCGACGTCTCTTCGTCGCTCACGACCTACGCCGACTGGCAAGAGGAGAACGAGACCGGCGTCGTCTACTACCTGGAAGGCGGGCGCGTGCGGGGCGTGCTGCTCTGTAACATCTGGGGGAAGCTGGACGAGGCGCGAGCGTTGATCAGAAGCGGTGTACGCGTGAGCGAGCGCGATCTACTCGGCGCGGTCCACGCCTAGTCCGGTCGGAGGGAGGTCGGAAGACGACAGACCGGACACAACTCGAACGGCTTTCGGGAGCTCAGGTCGCCGAGCGAGCGATTTCGGTACCGGATTGGATGCTGGGCGAAGGCATCATCTCGCGCGAGCTCGAGTTCGGAGATTTCCGAGAGTCGATGGCGTTCGTGGAGGGCGTCGCGAAGCTCGCGGAGGAGCAAGACCACCATCCCGACATCTTCATCTCCTACAACCACGTACGCCTCGATCTCTCCACGCACACCGCCGGTGGCCTGACGGAGAAGGACTTTGCCCTTGCGCAGGCCATAGACCGTCTGCTCTGATCCCTTTTGCATGGCTGCGGGAGACAGAAGACTCGAGGGCAGAAACACGCTCGTTACCGGAGCGGCAAAACGTGTCGGCCGGGCCATCTCGTTGGCGCTGGCGCGGCAGGGTGCGAACGTAGCCGTCCACTACTCGAGCTCCGAACGGGACGCCACGAAGCTCGTCACCGAGATCGAGAAGCTGGGCGCGCGTGCCGTGGCGCTCCGAGCCGACCTCTCCGACCAGGGCGAGCTGGAAAGCCTGGTCGAACGCGCCCGCGAGGCGCTCGGGAAGATCGAGATCCTCGTCAACAACGCCTCCATCTTCCCCTCCGACACGCTCGCGACGGTTGAGCTCGAGAGCCTGCAACGGAACCTCGAGATCAACGCCTGGGCGCCGCTCGCACTCAGCCGCGCCTTCGCGGCCCAGACCGAGCGCGGCCACGTCGTCAACCTGCTCGACTCGCGCGTCTCGAGCTTCGACCGAACTCACGTCGCCTACATCCTGAGCAAGCAGGTCCTCGCCGCGCTGACCCGGATGAGTGCGCTCGAGCTGGCGCCGAGTATCGCCGTCAACGGCGTTGCGCCCGGGCTGATCCTGCCTCCGGCCGGCGAAGGCGAGGAATACGTCGAGCGCCTGGCTCGATCCCTGCCGCTCCAACGCCGGGGCACGCCCGAGGACGTTGCTGCCGCGGTCATCTACCTGGTCACGAGCGAGTTCGTCACCGGCGAGACGATCTACGTGGACGGCGGCC
>PMXT01000020.1 GCA_003170995.1 Actinomycetota bacterium
AGATGGAGGTCGCCGACATCCGCGAGGGCTGCTCGTGGGTGCACGAGGCCGGCGGCGAGGCGGTCACCGACAAGGCCTCGCGGATCATCGAGGCGGCTGTCCGCTTCCCCGGTCCGCACTCAAACAAGCTCGTGCTCAAGCGCAAGGTCGACTCGGTGCTGGTGATCGGCGGCGGCGTCTCGGGCACCCAGGCCGCGGCCGAGCTGGCGCAGATGGGACACACCGTAGAGCTGGTCGAGCGGCGCCCCTTCCTCGGCGGCCGCGCGGCCCGCATTGGCACCGTCTTTCCCACCAACGACTGCGGCCAGTGCCTGCCGACAACCGATGCCCAGGCCGGCGTGCGCAAGTGCTTCCACCGCAACATCGCCATCGACCACCCGAACATGAACATCTGGCGCCGGACCACCGTCGAGTCGGTCAGCGGCCGGCCCGGCGATTTCGAGGTCTCGCTGCGGCAGCTGCCGAACATCGTCACACAGGACTGCGTCAACTGCGGCGCCTGCGAGGAGGTCTGCCAGGTCGCGAGCGAGGAATCGGGCGGTAAGGCGATCTTCACGGAGTTCTATGACGGTCGCGTTCAACGCACGGTCGACCTCGAGGCCTGCACCTTCTGCGGCGCCTGCGCTGAGGCCTGCCCGATGGACGCGATCGACTTCAGCCAGTCGCCCGAGCTGACGACCGTGCATGCCGGCGCGATCCTGACCGCGGTCGGCTGCGAACCGGCTCCGGCGCGACTGATCGAGCACCTCGGCTACGGGCAGGAGAACGTCGTCACCCAGACCGAGATGTCTGAGCTGATGGACGACTGGGAGGAGGCCTCCTGGCTCGGGCAGCAGCCGGCGAAGGAGGTCGTGATGATCCAGTGCGCCGGCTCGCGCGACCGGCGCCGCCTTCCGTACTGCTCGCGGATCTGCTGCATGATCGCGCTCAAGCACGCGATCAGGCTACGCACACTCTTCCCGGAGATGAAGGTGACGATCTGTTATCTGGAGCTGCGCGTCGCCGGAGTCGGCTACGAGAACTGGTACCTGGCCGCGCGCCGAGCGGGGGTCGAGTTTTTGCGCGGCACGCCACCGCGGGTGCAGTTCGACGACGAGGGCAAGCCGGTGATCGAGGTCGAGGATGTGACCGCGGCCGAGAAGAAGATCCTGCGCCCCGATCTGGTCGTGCTCTCGACCGGAATGGTTCCGGTGCCCGACACCGGCCGGATCGCCGAAGTGCTCGGCGCCGAGCTGGACGAAGACGGCTTCATCGCCATCCTCGACCGCAAGAATCGCGCCACCGAGACGAGTGCCGAGGGTGTCTTCATCTGCGGCTCGGCGGCCGGACCGAAGGCACTGGTGGAGTGCAACACCGAGGCCTCGGCGGTGGCAAGCGAGATTCACAACTTCCTCACCTCGGCTGGGCGAAGGACGCCGCCGGCCTCGGTCGTCGATCCCGCCAAGTGCGTCGGTTGCGACACCTGCCAGTCGGCCTGTCCCTTCGGCGCCATCGATTTGGTCGAGCGTCCCGTCGATGCGCCGCGCCCGAGCGAGGTGCGCGACGACGGCAAGCTGGCCGTGATCGACGAGGAAGCCTGCCGTGCCTGCGGCATCTGCGCGGCCAACTGCCCAGAGTTGGCGATCACCCACAACCTCGACGACGAAAGCCTGTTCGGCCGCCTGCGCACGATGACAGGTGGCGTCGAGCGGCCGGTGGTCGGCTTCTACTGCAAGGAGTGCGCCGGCGCCGCCATCAGCCTGAGCGGACTGCGCCACGATCGCTATCCCGAGAACGTACGCCTGGTCGAGCTTCCTTGCCTGGGCAGAGTCAGCGCGTTGCACATCGTCGAGGCGGCGCGGCTCGGAGCCGCCGGTGTCTTCCTCGCCGGCTGCGCCGAGGATCGCTGCCAGTACCGCAAGGGCGACCTTTCGGCAGCGGAGCAGATCGAGCTGGCGCGCGAGCTACTGGAAGAAGCTGGAATGCCGATTCCGCTCGAGCTGTGGCATCTCTGTGCGGTCGATCGGCACACGGTCGGCAGGCGCATTCGCCTTTTCTGCGCCCGCGCCGAGGGAAACGAGGAGGCCTACAAGGCCGGGCTCGAGCTCGAGCGGGTAGGAAGCCTTCCCTGCGAAGGGGGTGAGGGCTGTGTCCGTGCAGGTGTCTGAGCAAGCGCGCGCGGCCGTTCGGGAGCTAGCCGTGGAGTGCCGGCAGTGCCTTCAGTGCGGGCAGTGCCGTGGCGCCTGTCCAAACGGCTTCGAGCTCGAGATCGGCCCGCGCCGGGTGGTGCGCCTGATCCTCTCGGAGGATGTCGAGAAGCTGCTCGCCTGTGAGGACGTATGGCGCTGCAGCGAATGCCGGGCCTGTACGGACGTCTGCCCGATGGAGGTGGACGTGGCCGGGATGATGGCCGCGGTGCGCGGGCTCCAGATGGACTTCGGCGGCATTCGCTGTCCCGAGCGCAAGGCGGCCGAGATCGCAACCAAGCGCCTCTCGCACCGAGCGAAGATCGACAACATGCTCTTCGGTACGGCGATGGCCTCGCGCGGTTTCATCCCGAAGGATCTACTGGCGACCGCGACGATGGGCTACAAGATGGCCTCGGGCAAGGTGCGCCGGAGCTCACGCTTGGGTGCGACGGACGGCGTCGAGCAGAAGCCCTTCTACGTCGGCTGCGCCCTGCAGCAGGACAAGAGCGCTTTGCAGGCGACCGCCAAGGTCGTCCGCGAGCTCGGCTTCCCGCTCGCCGAGATGAAGGGAGCGGGCTGCTGTGGTCACGCCACACGCGGCAAGATCGCGGCCAAGGCCGAGTCGGAAGAGACAGTTCTCACTGCCTGCCCGGCCTGCGACCACGGCTTGAGCGAGTCGGAGATCGAGACGGTGCCGGTCTGGGAAGCGCTGGTCGAGCACGCGCGCCGCGAGGAGAGAAGGCTTACCGCGAAGGCGCCGCGCTTCGTCCCCTATGTCGGCTGCCTCAGCGACCGTGACATAGCTCTGGCCTCGCTCGCCGAAGCGGCCGAGCTGGCGGGTGCCGAGGTGGTCAGCGCCTACCCCTCGCTGCACTCGGGCTGCTGCGGGGCGCTCGGCGGCATGTACCGCGGCTCCACCGAAGCCGTACGCAAGCTGGTGGCCTTCGCCAAGGACGAGGACGCTCCGATTGTGACTCCCTGCCTGCTCTGCCGCGACAACGTCCACTCGGCCGCGCGCAAGCAGGGCGTTAACGTCTACTTCTGGCCCGAGTTCTTCCAGGCCGCCGCGGCGGTCGCGACCACTGTCGATGGAGAAAGCCGATGACTGACAAGAAGAGCAAGAAAACGAGCGAGAAGGAGCGGCCGAATCCGTACTCGGTCATCGCCGACAACTCGTTCACCGAGCGCCCGCTGTCGCGCCAGGAGCTGGTCGACCGCATCGCCAACGATCCGCGCATGCACGACCACAAGGAAGGCTTCCTCTCCTGCATCCAGTGCGGTATCTGCACCTCGGGCTGCCCGGCCGCCCGCTTCACCGACTACTCGCCGCGCGAGATCGCCCGCCGCGCGCTGGAAGGCGACCCGACCCTGCTCGAAGACGACGTGCTCTGGTACTGCTTCTCCTGCTACACCTGCCAGGCCCGCTGCCCGCGCGGCAACTCGGTCGCCTGTATCAACCAGATCATCCGCTCGATTCAGGTCGAACAGGGCTACGGCGTCAAGCACGTGGCGATGTTCGCAGCCTGGGGCGAGCAGTTCTACGACAAGGGCATGGGCGGCACGCCGGGCGTCTTCTTCGCCGACATCTCCGACGCCTTCGGTCCCAAGTGGAAGGAGTTCATCGCCAACCGCGATGAGATTCGCGAGGAGCTCGGTCTTGGTGACATGTATCCGTCGGAGCAGGCGGTCGAGGAGATGCAGACGATCATGGACGAGACGGGCTTTCGCGAGCGCCTCGTCTCGATCGGCGCCTGGGGCGGCAAGGATCC
>PMXT01000013.1:0-1949 GCA_003170995.1 Actinomycetota bacterium
CCGCAAGCTCGAGGAGACCTTCGGCCAGTTCGAGCTCCAGCAGACGCCCGAGACCCAGGGCAGCGAGGCCGAAGAAGACCTGATCGCGCGCTTCGCCGAGGGAATCCGCCTGCGTCAACTGGTCGAGCTCGAGTATCTGAAGGAAGGCGACGAGCAGCCCTCGCTACGCCTGACCGAGCCGTACGTTCTCGAGCGCAAGCTGCCCCACTGGTATGTGCACACCTGGGACCGCACGACCGGCGGCGAGCGCAGCTTTCGTCTCGACCGTATGCGCCGGGCAAAGCTCACGGGCGAGCGCTTCGAGCCGCGTCCAGGATTCAAGCCACGCGGGCTCCGTGACGCGCGCCAGGCGCGTATCTGGTACTCGCCCCTGGTCGCCCGCTGGCGGCTGGAGCGCGGCGGTGCCTGCGCACTCACCGACGGTGCCGTTCTCGCCGAGACGGCGGTGGGAAGCCCGGAATGGCTAGTGGGAGAGATCCTCTCCAACCTGGGCGAGGCGATCGTGCTCGAACCCGGCGACCTGCGCGACCTGGTTGCCACCAGGGCCCGTGAGCTGGCCATCGCGCTGGCTTAGGCGGGCGCCGTCTCGCGGCCGAGACGCTCGCGCAGCCCACGAAGAGCCCAGTGGGCATGCTCGGCGAGCAGCTCGTCGTCGTCGCTGATGTAGCGCTCGAGCAGCGGTTCGTGCTCGAGCGTGCCCGTGCTCGCAAGCGCAACGAGCGCGTTCCGGCGCAGAAAACGAGGATCGCGGCGCGGAATGTAGAGGTGCCGGTAGCGCTCGAGCAGCTCCTCGTCGCTCGCCGTCAACCAGTCCTCCAGCGAGACGAGCGACTCGCCGCCGGTGGCCACATCGGCGCGCCGCTTCTCCACGCCGCGATTCCAGGGGCAGGCCTGCTGACAGATATCGCAGCCGTACACCGTTGCGCCCAGCTCCGTTCGGATCGATTCGGGAATCGCCGTTCGTGCTTGCGTCCAGTAGGACAGACACAAGCGCGCATCGAGCACGCCGGCCCGAACAAGCGCACCGGTCGGGCAGGCATCGAGACAGAGCCGGCAGGAGCCGCAATCGCGCTCGAGCGGTTCGGTCGCCTCGAGCTCGAGCTCGCTCACAAGCGTCCCGAGCACGATCCAAGAGCCGAGGCGTGGCGCGATCACGAGCGTGTTCTTACCGTAGAAACCGATTCCGGCACGCACGGCCGCCTCCCGATCGACATGCTCGTTCGCGTCTACGAGCACGCGCCAGGCCCCACCAATTCTCTCGCCGAGCGCCTCGAGCGCTGTGCGGAGCTCGGCGTAGCGGTCGCGCCAGGCGTGGCGGGCGAGGCGCCCCTCCCCCGCTCCCGGCTCCGGCCCGGGCTCCCAGTAAGCAAGCGCCGCCGATACGACACTCCGCGCTCCCTCGAGCAGACGCTCCGGATGACAGGAGAGCTCGGGGCGCGTCGTGGTGAAACGCATATCCGCGAATAGCCCCTGTGCGCGACGCTCGGCGATAGCATTCTCGACGCGCTCGTAGGGCTCGGCCGGCGCCGCGCCAACCGCGTCCAATCCCAGCCCACTGGCGATCTCGCGGAGCCGGTCGGCGTTCATTAACGCATTGTGACGAGTGCGAGCCGTCTCGCCGGGACATGGCCGGGCAGGACGAAAAGCGCAAGCACCGCAATCACGAAGATGTTGGGGCCGATCCCATTAGGGATGCGCAGTCGAAGATGTTGAGCGGTGGACGCCAGGGATCGGACGAGCCGTGAAGGCGCACTCGTAGTGCGTCACGCGGATCGGATCGGCCGGTGCGTTGCGGCCTAGAACCCGAAACCGAGCAGGAGCTTGGCGTCCTCCGACAGCCGCTCGGGCGTCCAGGGAGGATCCCAGGTCAGCTGCAGATCGACCTTCTCGACGCCCGGCAGCTCGCGGATGGCTTCCAGGATCTGCTCCTGGATCAGCGGCCCCGCCGG
>PMXT01000013.1:1979-2596 GCA_003170995.1 Actinomycetota bacterium
TAAAGGAGTCCGAGCTCGACGATGTCGAGCCCCAGCTCGGGGTCGAAGACCTGCCGCAGCGCCTCGGTGACATCGTCAACGGTCAGCACGCGTTCAGTGTATCCCCGGCGAGCCGTTGAGGATCGCGCTCCCTGCTCTCTGGGCCAATAGTCGCCTTGCGGGCGGTGTCCTTCCACTTCTCGCGGAAATCACGAGCGAAGCGAGTAGATACCCGCGAAGCCGCCGCGATCGGTATGACGAGCGCGGCTCACATCGCGCCTGTCCTCAACACAAGCCGAACACCGGAGGGCAAAGACGGCAAGTCGAGAGCGCTCGACGGAGCAGACGAGTTACCAACGCCGCAGGCGCTGTGACTCGTTCGACCAGTCTCGCCAGAGAAAGTCGCCAGACTTTCTCTGGAATTACTGGCACCAAACCCGGTTGTCACGGGCCATCATGGCCGCGGCACTCTCGGGGCCGGCGCTACCGGCCGCGTAATTGGGGAAGTCGGTCTTCTCGCGCTGCCACTGGGCGACGACGGAGTCAACGTACGACCACTGGGCCTCGACTTCGTCGATGCGCGTGAACAGGGTCGCGTCGCCGAGCATCGCATCGAGGATCAGCTTCTCGTAGGCCTC
>PMXT01000173.1 GCA_003170995.1 Actinomycetota bacterium
GCGGAGGGGGCCACGAAGTCGATCTCGGTCCCGGCCAGGTTGCCGGTCAGCGGGCAGCCGTTGCTGTTTGCCAGCTGAACCTGCAGGTTGGTCTGGAAGGCGGATCCCAGCTGTGTGGTCTGGCCGCTCCCACCGCCGAGGACGAGTTCGTTCGGCGCGTTCGAGCTCGGGCAGGCGCTCTCGCTCGCGGCGGCCGCTCCGGCGCCGAGCACGAGAACGAGCGCGACCGCGAAGGCGACGCCGGCGAGCGCGCACAGCGCAGCGAGCGCTCGTCGCGTATCCGGAGTGCTAACGGTCATCGGCGAGACCTCCTTCGTCTTGGCCCTGTGTCAGTCTCGGGCGGTTGATCGTTGTCGGAGACAACGCGGCCGTCGAGCAGCGCGATCTGGCGCGGGAAGTGAGCGGCTATCTCGTGCTCGTGGGTGATCACCACGATCGTCGCACCCTCCGCGTTCAGCTCGTCGATCAGCGCCATGATCGCCTGACCGGTCGCGCTGTCGAGGTTGCCGGTCGGCTCGTCGGCTAGCACGATCGCGGGCCGTCCGACCAGGGCGCGGGCAATCGCAACCCGCTGGCGCTCCCCGCCGGAGAGCTGCGTCGGTCGCGCCGAGAGCCGGTCACTAAGCCCGACCCGGCCGAGCGCCTCGGCTCCGCGCTTGCGCCGCTCGCTCACGGGAGGTCCCGCGTAGAGCAGTCCGTCGGCCACGTTCTCGAGCAGGCTGGAGTGCTCGGCGAGGAAGAACTGCTGAAAGACGAAACCGATCCGGGTTGCCCGCAGCGCAGCCAGCTCCCGGTCGGAGAGCTCGGCGACGTCCATCCCGGTGATCGAGACCCGTCCCGAGTCGGGACGCTCCAGCGTCCCCATNNTGCAGCGCGGGCACCGGCGGATCCGAGCCGTACGTCTTCGTCACCGCCTCGAGCTCCAGCACCGGAACGGCCTCGGCGTCTCTTCCGCGCTCGGCGACATCGATCGCCGTTACTGCCGGGCTGCTCATGAGGCAGCCACCACCACGCGCAGTCCCTCGTGCAGGCCGGCGCCGCTCACCTGCACCATCCCGCTCGCATCGTCGAACAGGCCGAGGGTCACCCGCAACAGCTGATGCGCCCCGCTCGGGCTGACGGCTTCCACGGCATAGCCGCCGCCGGTCAGAGCCAGCAGCGCGTTCACCGGCACCACCAGCACGTTGCTCACGCTGGCCGTGGTGATCTCGACGTTCACCGGCGCCTGGTCGAGCTCGCCGGCTGTCGCCTCGTGCAGCAACTTGACGTCCACCTCGATCGTCGGCGTGCTCGAGCTGTCGTTGCCCTGGTCGCCACCCGTCGAGGGTGTTGTCGCGACCTTGCCGATCGTGGAAACCACGCCGGGTGTGGTGCTGTTGTCGGGCAGAGTGACGGTGACCTTGTCGCCGACCGCAACCTGCGACTGCTGGGCCGCATCCAGCTCGATCGCGACCTGGTGCCGGGTCGAGGTGACGGCTAGTACGGGCCCCGGCTGCACCGCTTGCCCGACCGTCGGAGTGGCGCTCGTCACCCGCACAGGCCCCGGCATGAACGCGACCGACCCGAGCGCCAGCACTCCCGTCTGATCCATTCCGTGCGCGGCTTGCAAGGAGACGATCGCCTGCTCGGTCGCCGAGCTGAAGCTGCCGCCGGTCAGGCCCTGGCCATAGCCGAGCGCCTCGAGATTCGCGTTCAGTTTTGCCACGTCCCGGCCCGGCGACATCCCCGCCCGGAACGCGCGCCAGGCGGTCACCGGTCCGTACAGAAGCAGCACGGGCTGCGAGTTGATCTCGTACAGCGCCTGCCCCCGCCGGATCATCGTCCCCGCGGCCGGGAGCATCGTGTAGATCGACGTGCTCTCGTAGGTGACTGCCGACGACTCGGCGCTCGCCAGGCTCTGCTGCGCCCCCGTCAGCGCCCCCTGATCGTTCTCGATCTGACCCTGGTCGGTCGCGACCGCGTGCTTCGCGCTTGCCAGCGCGACTTCGTCGCCCGAGACGGTCTGGATGGCTGAAGCGCACGGCGTTGAGGCCGAGCCTCCGCCTTCGGAGCCGGTGTCGCTCCCTCCGTTGCCGGCGCTACCGGCGGCGGCCGCTCCGGCGCAGTCGCTGGCCTGCTTGCGCCGATCGGCGCTGAGTTGGGACTGCGCCTGCACCAGCGTCTGCCTGTCTGCCGACAACGTGGATCGATCTGCATCCAGCGTTTCCTGCGCCGAGCTGTACGTTTGCCGCGCCTGGCTCTCCGCCGAGGGCGCCGTCCCGGCAGGCAGATTCACATTCAGCGAGCCCGCGTAGCCGAGCGTGCCGCTCACCTGCGTCTGCGAGGAGAGCGACTCCCGCGTCACCTTCCCGATTGCGGTGGGGGCACCGTTGTCGGAGGCACCGCTGTTCGTAGACGAGCCGCCGGGAAAGGGATCGGTCACGACAACGAGCGCCACCAGAGCAATCGTCACGACGGCCGCCACGGCCGCGACCCTACGCCGAGTCCGACTACTGCCACGGAGCCCGAACAGGCCCGCCCTCTTGCCAGTTTCGTTCTGCATGGTCATAGGAGCGTCCTGTTCAATGGCTGGCACGCGTTAGGCCCTGACAGGTCTTCTGCGCCTTCTGGAACTGTGGCGAGTTTGGATCCATCCCGCTTTTCGCGCTGAGGCTTTGGCTTACCATCCCGCCCGAGCCAAATGTCGGGTCGGGGTAGTTCGGATATCCGTGGGAGCGCATGCACGCCGCAAAGGCAAGCAGCTGCGTTTTCATCTGCTGCTGCTTCGCCTGGCTCAGCGTGTGCCCAGCATCTGATCCCGCCGGAATCAGATGCTGACAGGCTGCGACTGCTCGCTGGAACCCCGGCGAGCCCGGATTCAGCGATGTCGAAATGGTGATCGTGATCTCTCCCTGGGCGTCCGGGTCGGGGAAGCTCGGCACCCCGTGGGAGCGCATGCAGGCCGTGAACTTGACGCCGGCCGTACCCGTGCCCAGGTCTGTCGAGAAGCTCGATCCGATCCCTACTCCCGGTGGCAACGAGAACGCACCCGAGCTGCTGCCCGCGCTGCTGCTCGAGGTTGTAGTCCCTAGGTTCGCGACGGACGGAGCTTTCGATCCTCCGCCGCAACCCGCGGCAAGGGCCACAAGGGCCGTGCACACAAGGACGCAGCCGATAGTGCGCCGTCCACAACGCGAGATCATCAGAACCCTCCTTTCGGTCCGAGTGTCGGGTAAAGGCTCGCGCACGCCTTGTCGGCAGCCAGGAAGACGGGCGACTTGGAATCAATCCGGTCGACGCTGGCCGGAAACTCTCCCCGCCCGTCGGGATCAGGGAAGCTGGGCACGCCGTTCTTGCGCATGCAGACGGCGAACTTCGCCAGGCCCTGCGTCCTCTCCGCATGTTGAGCCGGCGTCAGAGGTGGCGGACCGCCGCTCGGTGCCAGCTTCTGACAGGCTGCCTGCGCCGCCTGAAGTGTGCTCGAGTCGGCTCCGGAGCGAATCATGAGCCCATGGCCGCCGCGGCCGGTGTCGGTCGTCACGCCGTGCGCCGTCATACACGTGGCGAAGGAGGCGAAGTTCGACGCCTTCGAGCCGCCGCCGGCTTCGGTTGTGCCGGTCGTGCCCAGGCTCGCTACGGCAGGAGACTTCGAGCCGCCGCAGCTTGCGGCCAGCAAGACGAGAGCCGGGCTCGCAGCAAGCACGAGGTAGATCGCGTAACAACCGTTTCGTCTCAGTCCGTCCTGGCTCACTTACCCAGGAAAGCAGAGGTCTCTAAAACTGCTTTAAAAGAGCCCTAACGAGTCAGTGAAAGCTCGAGGCGGAGGATCGTGCCGCCGCCAGGGGCTCGCTCGGCGGTCACGCTGCCGCCGTGGGCGTCCACGATCTGCTTGACGATCGCCAGGCCGAGACCGGCGCCGGGCATCCCGCGCGCGCTGACCGAGCGGTAGAAGCGGTTGAAGACGAGCGACAGGTCCTCCTCGGCGATCCCGGGCCCGCGGTCGCGCACCTCGACGACTCCATCCTTGGCCGCGACGTCGATCGTCTCGCCTTCCGGGCTCCACTTGCGGGCGTTGTCGAGCAGATTCGAAACCGCCCGCTCGATCCGTTCCTGCACCCCGGTGACCACCGAGGGCTCGAGCTGTGTCCGGAACGAGAGCTTGGGCGCTCGCCGCGCCATGCGGTTGACCACCGTCTGCACGACCTCGTCGAGCCGGAACTCGCTCGGCGCGATATCGGGCTCTTCGCCGCGCGCCAACTCGACGAGCTCCCCGACCAGCGTCGTCATCGACTCGAGCTCGTCTCGCACGTCGGCCACCAGCTCGGCGCGCTCGTTCGCGTCGAGCTTCTCCGGGTCGGCGAGGAGCTCGACGTTCGCCCGCAGGGTCGCGATCGGGGTGCGCAGCTCATGTGAAGCGTCGGCGACGAGCTGCCGCTGCGCGCTCAGCGAAGCATCGAGATGCGCCAGCAGCTCGTCCAACCGTCTCGAGAGACGGCTGATCTCGTCGCGTCCGCTCTGCCCGGTGCGCTCGCTCAGGTCGCCGGTCTCGACGATCCGCTCCGTGGTTTCGGTGAGACGGCGCAGTGGCGCGATCGCCCGCCCCGAAACTAGCGCGCCGAGCAGCGCTGCGATCCCGATACCGCCGAGCGAGATGAAGGTGAGCAGCCAGCGCAAGTGCGCGAGATTGTGGTTCATGTCGCTGAGCGAAGCCGAGATGCGGGTGGTGCGGTCAGGCAGATCGAGCGTGAGCTTCCGCTCGCTCCCGACCGTCGCGAAATGCGGCGTCTTCGTGGCGTTCGGAACGGCCCGCTTGAGCAGTCGGACGGAGACCATGACTCCCCTGAGCGATCCGGGAAGAATGAGCAGACGATTCGAGACGCACACGACACTCGCGCTCGCGCCGAACTGTTTCTTCGCGTTCGTCCGGCGTTGCGCAACCTTGGTACTCCGGGCCGGCGCCGTCGCTATACGTGCCTGCCCCGGGCAGAGGCGATCCGGGCTCACCCGGCTCTTGAGGGTCGAGTTGAGATCCGCGTCGATCTGACCGAGCAGCTCGCTCCGATCGGTGTAGTAGACGACGAACGAGGTCCCGACGACCGCGACCGCGACCGCCAGCGCCACCAGCACCGTCAGCCGCAGACGAAAGCTCATCGTTCCCTCAACGTGAAGCCGACCCCGCGAACGGTCTGGATCAGCCGACTCTCGCCGCCCGCCTCGAGCTTGCGCCGCAGATGACCGACGAACACGTCCAGCGAGTTCGACGACAGCGACGCGTCATAGCCCCAGACCCGCTCGTAGATCAAGTCTCGCGCGAGCACCTGGCGAGGATGGCGGAGGAAGAACTCGAGCAGCTCGAACTCGATCGGGCTCAGCTCGATCTCCCGCTCGCCTCGCCGGGCGTCGCGGGTCAGCAGGTCGAGCCGGAGATCGGCGAACTCCATCGTCTCGGCGCCGCCACCAGCACGTCTCAACAAGGCGCGAATCCTCGCCACCAGCTCCTCGTTCGCGAACGGCTTGACCAGATAGTCGTCGGCGCCCGCCTGGAGACCGGCGACCCGGTCGCGCACAGCGTCGCGCGCGGTAAGCATCAGCACGGGCAGCTCACCTCCCTCGCTGCGCAATCGCTCGCAGACCTCGATGCCGTCGCTTCCCGGCATCATCACGTCGAGCACGACAGCGTCGAACGAACGCGCGCGCAGCCGGGCAAGCGCCGCCTCGCCGTCTTCGGCCAGCTCGACCTCGAAACCCTCCGAGATCAGCACGCGGCGGAGCGCCCTGCGCAGGCCCGCGTCATCGTCTACGACGAGAATCACCACGGCCGAAGTGTGCAGGAAGTCTGTGAAACGAGCCTAAATTACCGCAGCCCGGGCGCGGCGAGCGGGGTGGCTAGCCGTTTCAGCGTTTGAGGTCTCTCACGAGTTCGTAGACTCCATGACGCACCCTATAGAAGCGCGGATGCTTCCCCGTTACGTTTCTCGCGAGCGCCGCCTTGACTGATTTCCAGGCCAGCGGCTCGCCGATGATTTCACAGGCCGCCGCGTGATTCTCGCGCGCCCGCATCGGCTCCCCGACTCGCTCGAGAACAAGCATCACGGTCTCGAGCACCGGGCTCACCCTGGCGGGGACCGGCCGAGGTTCACGGGGATAAACCAAGGCTCTCCGGAGCAATTCGTCGTGAAGCGCGCCTAGGCGGACAAGCTCAACCTCGGCTCGAGGGTTTGAACGTGCTCCGTTTAGTTCCAAACCGCGGTTTTACGGGGTAAACGCGGACAACTAAGGTTCCACATCGAAACCCTGACCTCTGAATCACCGCACCGGCACCTGCGCTGACCTCGACCGCGTTGCTGAGCGACTCGACCACTCAGCCGCCGAAGCCGCATAGCTCGAATACGTCGGAGAACTTCCGAGCCAGAGCACTAGGCGTGAGATTGCGACGCTCGCATGCATGCCTGCGGCGCACGGCGGCTCCCTCGTAATATGGTTGTTGTGCTACAACAATGTTTATGACAACGGCGAGCTCACCGTCTCGTGCTGATCGCGACGCACGGCGCCGTTCGGTGGTGCTGGCGACGTGTTGTCTGAGCGTGTTCATCGCGGGCCTCGACGTGACGATCGTCAATGTCGCCTTGCCGTCGATCCAGGGCGCATTGCACGCGTCGGTGAGCGGTCTGCAGTGGACGATCGATGCTTATACCCTCGTTATTGCGTGCCTGCTCATGTTGTCGGGCTCGCTCGCGGACCGCTTCGGCCGCCGCCGGGTCTTTCAGATCGGGCTGGGGGCGTTCTCGCTGGGGTCGTTGCTGTGCAGCCTGGCTCCGTCGCTCGGGTGGCTGATCGCTTTTCGCGGGCTGCAGGCCGTCGGCGGGTCGATGCTCAACCCGGTGGCGATGTCGATCATCCGCAGCACGTTCACCGACCCCGCCGGGCGCGCGAAGGCGATCGGCATGTGGGGATCGGTGGCCGGGCTCAGCCTCGCCAGCGGCCCGGTGCTCGGGGGTCTGCTGGTCAGCGGGCTCGGGTGGCGTTCGATCTTCTGGATCAACGTTCCCGTCGGCCTGATCGCGATCGCGCTCACCCAACGATTCGTGCCCGAGTCGCGGGCCGAGCGGCCCCGGCGGCTCGACCCTCCGGGTCAGCTGCTGGTGATTGCGCTGCTGGGCTGCCTG
>PMXT01000005.1 GCA_003170995.1 Actinomycetota bacterium
GATCCCAGGGGTCTTGGGCCGCGACTTCTGGTAATCGTCGACGCTGGCCGAGACCTCCGCGAGTTGCTGTTCCAGCCCCTCCAACGAGAGCGGGCCGAGCGCTGACCGGATGACCTGCTCTTGCTCGGATCGCTCGCCCTCCAATCGTCGGCGGGTGGCCATGGCCAACTCGGCCTGGGCGACGTCGGCGACTCGCGTCGCGGCGCATAGGTCAGAGAACGCGCGCTCGGCAACCTGGGCCTCATCGACAAGGGCGGCATCGGCGACTCCGGGGATGACTGTCAGGGACAGAACCCCGGGCACGGTCACACATGAAGCCGTCGGAACGGCCCTCTGAAGCGTTGCACCGACCTTCATCTTCACGGTTTCGCCGTTGATGTCGACAGTCGTGTCAGTGATTGCCTCCAAGCGGAGCGAAGGCATCGCCGAGCCGAGGCTGGCATGAGCGGTCTTGAGCCTGACATCGGCGGATCGCAGTTCCGAGAGCGTCATCTCGTCGATCGGGATCTTGTCCAGTTCGACCGCGATAGACGCGAGGGCTTCGTACGCGAGCCGAACGTTCTCACTGCGCCCGCGCAGCTCCGCCAGTGTCTGACGATTCCTCAAATGCGTGACGTCGTCGCGGCGGAGTCGAGCCAGACCATCGAAGGCGTCGCGATCCGCGCGCGCATTCGTGACGGCTCGCGAATCTGCTTCATTCTGCTCGCGACAGGCGCCGAGATCAGGGGAGCTCTCCTCGAGGACAGAGGCGAGATGTTCCTTCTCCACCGCTTGAGCCTGCAGCCTGGCCACCATGCCCTCGCGGTCCGAGACAGATCTCGCCGCCTTATCGGCGTTTGCGGCAGAAGAGACAGCAGCCGCCTTGGTCGTCTGGGCGTGGAGCACCAGTTTGTCGAGCCGGGCCACATCCGCCGCATAGGCTGCCACGCGCGCTTCTTGGTCAGCACACCGGGGCCCGAACGTCCGCAGATCGGCATCCAATGTCGCGGCTCGATCCACGTCATGTTCGAGCGACCGGAGTTCTTCCTCGATCTCGCGAGTCTCGTTGACGGCCTCTTGCGCCGTTCGTTCGAGGGCTCCTCGCTCCACTTTCGCGCGGCCTGTCTCGGTCCAGTACTGCTGGTACTGCTCTTTCACCCGCTCGAACAAGGCCAACTCTTCTTTGGCCGCAGGGACCGCCCCAGCAGCGCGGTCCAGCGCTGCCGAAAGCGAGGTCGCGGCCTGGAGTTCGGGCTGAGAGAGTTCGTTTCCCTGCTGGATGCGGAGCGCCCGCCAGAGCCCATCATCGAGCGTCTCAGCGAGGATCCCTCGAACGCGCTCGTGGGCCGCGCGGCCCGTCAGGTTCTCGTGTCCAGGTGACAGGATCGTCAACTCAGTCAGAGCCTTGTGGACAAACCTCTTTCGGAACCGTAGGTGGTATTGCCCGGTCTCGAACTCTGCCTCAACTTCGGGTCCTACGTCCCGATCGACTGGCTGCGTGGCAAGGACACCTCTCTTGCCGGAGCTATCTAGTTCGTCAAGGAGGAAATCGAGCGCCTCGGCGATGCACGACTTGCCTATTTCGTTTGGCCCCTCAACCACAGTGACGCCGGAGGGAGAGAACGCGATCTCCCGATCGGCGATGCCTCGGTAATCGCGGAGGTGAAGCCGCAGCAGCTTCATCGGCTGGCACCGGCGTCGCCTGCGAGTCGCACAAGAAGCGCAAGCGCGTCTCGAGCGACACCAGCCTGCTGGCTCGCTCCAGAGGCCGTGGCCCGCAACTCGGCGACCGTCTCTGCTGCGAAGCCAGTCAGGGCCAGATCGGAGAAGTCGTCATCTTCGGGGCGGACGATCAGTTCGCCCTGGGGCGCCAATTCGACGGCGCCGAATAGGTCGCGATGCCGTTCGAGAACGTCCTGGAGCGCGGCATTGACCGAGAGCGAGATCGTGCCGCTCAGGGTCAGACGTGCAACGCACTTCTCCTTGCCGACCTGAGAGTCCAGCCAGCGGCCCAAAGCCGCAAGGTCCGGCTGACCGTCAATCTCGAAGCTGTTGGCGACGAAACGCCACGCGGCGACCCGACGCGGACGAACCGTGCACTCTCCCTTTGAGCCGAGCTCAACGACGAGGACGTTCCCGGCGTCGACTTCGTCGTAAGCCGTCGGCTCGGGGCTGCCCGAGTAGTAGATGCGACCGCTCGTGCCAAGCCCGGTCGTGGAGTGACGGTCTCCGAGTGCCAGGTAGCTGATCCGTTGGTCGGCGACCGCCGCCTCTGCCTTGTCGACGTCGATCGCCGACGGGCCTCCCCCGCCCAGAACATCACGGACAGCGCCGTGAGCTACCAGCACCCTGTGGACTGTCGGGCTGGGTTCGAGCGCAGCAATGGCCGCCTCGACCGGGTCGTGGAGCGCCTGTTTCGTCATCCATGGTGCGCCAACCACCTCTACGCCGGCCGTCGGGATGCGCGGCGATGAGTCACCGAGCACAAAGACATTGGCCGGACTCTTGCTCTCGAATGTGGGTGAGCGGTAGACGCTGCCCGCATCCAAGGGATCGTGGTTGCCAGGCAACAGGTATACCGGCACCGAGACCTCCGACAACGCCTCAAGCGTGCGACGGACGGTCCGAGTCTCCACCTGGTTGGTCTCGAACACGTCGCCTGCGACGACGATGAACGCAGCGCCCTCCTCTTTCGCAACCGCTCCAATCCTGCGGATCGCGTCCACGCGCGCCTGGGAGAACCTGGCCTGAGCCTCCGCTCCGAGGTAGCGGCGGGTCATGCCGAGTTGCCAGTCTGCCGTGTGAATGAATCGGATTGCCATCTATCTCGCCGCAGCCTCATGCCGCACACCGTCGGGCTTCAACCGGTCAAGCACCTGGCTGCCGAACCCATCCTCTGTTCGCAACCTTGGCCAAGTGCTATATCGACGAGGCTCCTTGATCAGCGCTGTCACGGCTGCTTGCGACCTATGATGGCGCCCTCGACATCCTTGATTTGTTTGTAGCGCGTCTGGAACGCGGCCTTGTCGGTGTTCACGTAGGCATTGCGCGGATCGTCGTGCTCTGGGACGCTAAGCTTCCGGAAGAGATCACCCAGAAGGTTCGCCTCGTCGGGGAGCAGGGGCACAACCTTCGTGAACTTCTGATATGCAGAGACTTCTTGTCTTGGCTGTTTGAATTGATGTCTCTGGCCGTTGAAGACATGTGTATTCACCACCGCCTCAATCAGTCGCCGCATCTTGCCGGCCATTACCTCCTTCTCCGCCTGCGTCGGCTCGCCGTTCTGAGCCAAGACCGCTTGGATGTCCCGCGAGAGTTCGTCGATCTTCTCGCTGTAGTCCGCAATAGCGACACAGTTCTCGAGGGTCTGGACCGACAGATGCCCACCAAGCTGCGCCTGGTTCAAAGTGACCTGAAGCTGAACGAAGAACTCCCAGTTGTGCGTAAGCACAATGATCTGCCGTTCTGGGTACTTCTGAGCGACGTCCCGGAGGCGGACACAGTAGTTAGTGATGTAGTTGTAGTCGAAACTCGAGACTGGGTCGTCGAACACGAGAACGGACTGAGGACACGATTCCAGCTCCGCGAAGAAGAGCGCAAGTGCGTGGAGCCGCTGCTCGCCTTCACTCAGGACGCTTTCGATGTCGCGTCCTCCAACTTGAGGCAGCACGGTGACTGCGGCCTCGGCACCTCTCCGGACGAGTGTCACTCCAAATGACGCCATGTTCTTTTCAGCCAGGGCGAGGTACTCGCGATTCAGTCGTGAGTCGAAGTCTTTCACGACGAGCTCCTCATTGGCCTCCTTGGCTCGGTCCGTGATCTTCTTGAGAATCGGCGTCATGGCGGGCAGACGCGTCCTCCAAGACTGCGCCTCCTCAGCCAGGGCATGGGCCTTCATGAGGTCCATCAAGTGGTCGGCGATTGTCCTTGCGTACTCCAGAGGAGCGGTCTGCTCGCGTACCTCGGCCAGTTGCTGAACAAGGTTCTGCCGACCGCTTGAAGCGATGTCGAGGGCATTCTTCTTCGCCTCTAGGCGCGCTGCCCACACTCCCTCCAAGCCGCGGAGGGATTCGAGGGCCGCTTTCGCCTCGACGGTCGGCTCTCGGGAAACGTCGCAATCGGCGATCAGCACGCCCGCACCGGCCTTAGCCGCCGTGATGAGCTCGGCAGGGATCGCAGTAGACCGGTCCCAAGCACCAGGATCGAAGTTCAGGACGAGAGCCGCCCTGCTGCCAGCCCGGCTTATTGTGGCCTTGAGCGCCGCGATCTCCTTCTCCAGCTCCCCTTGGAGGAGCCCGTGATAGAGCCTGAAGAGCTCAATCTCGGGTGCGCCCAAGGGACGCCTGCAAAGCGGGCAATCGTGACCTTCCCCGTCGTCCAACTCGCAAACAGCCGCCGCAGCTCGCAATACGGGCATGAACCCTTCGAGCGTGCCTCCAATCGGAATCAGCGCATGTGCGAGCGCCGCCTGGGCTGCCTGTTTATCGGCGAGGACTATCCCCATGGCCGCCGGCTCAAGCGCCCACCACTCAGACGTTGAAGTTATTAGCAGGGTCAGGTCCGCCAGGAACTTCTCCAGCTCTCGATGCTCTGCCCGGAGAAGCTTCAGGCCGTCGTCGGACGCAGCCTTTTCCATTTCCGCAATAGTTGCAAGCCGTTCGCTAAGTAGCTCGCCATCCGCGAACTGTTTGCCGAGCTGCACAGCTTCCTCAAGCACCGCGCAGTTGGCGTCGTCCACACCTGCCAGCGGGCGGCCCGCGAAAGCCGCGAAGTCCGTCCGGATTGTCGCCAGGAGTTCGGTCAGCTTCGTCGAGTTGTCCGTCTGCATTCCATAGAGCTGCTCGCGGAAACTCGTCGTGAGGTCTTTCGCCAGGTCGAAGACATTCAGTCTGTAAGGCGTTAGCACAACGACGCGACCGAGGTCGACCGCATCCCTTATGTTGCCAACCGCGATCGCACCGTCGAAGTACTTGACCGTCGTCTGCTTATGGCCATAGCCAACAGCAGGGGTCCACGTTTCGTGCGCTTTGTCGCTCTTGAACTTATAGCGGAAGGAAGGTGGACCGGCGCCACGCGCGCGTACGTTCTGGAGGGGCCGTCGCGGCGGATCGGGCGCTGCCAGCGCTTTCAGGCATTCGCAAAGACTGGACTTGCCGCTGCCGTTCGCACCAAAGACCAACGTGATGCGCTTCCTGAAACTGACTTCCAGCGTCTCGCCAAGAAGCTTGAGGCCAGTGAAGCCCGAAAGCTCCTCGAGCGAGTCGGCCGTGGCCGTGGCCGCCGTAGAGGGAGAAATCGCCGCAGGGAGTTTGGTGCCAACGTAGATTGCCTTTTTCTCGTAAAGCCCGAAAAGCGTGTTAAGGGTCGGCTGGTCTAGGCCGCACGTCCCGCTCGTGACCGCGAGGTCGCAAATCATCCTGAACCAGGGCTCGTTGACCTCCTCGGCGAGGTCGATCAGATAGCCAATCGCGTCCGGGTGCCTTGGAGCTACGGTCGGCGTCACACCCGGGCATCCCGGGCGATTGAAGGGAACCGCCGCATGCATTGAGTCAGGACACGGGTGGATCCGGATCTGGTCGGCGTGCGCCACCCTGTAACTTGGCGTCTGGCGTCTCTCTGAGTGGCCTCAAATTGCATGAGTGCCGTCCCACATAGGACCCAGATGCGCCCCGCAAGGACTCGCGGGAAGTCGGAGCCGAGCATGCCCGTGACGTTGAAGGTCTCGCCGTTCCGATGTCTGGCGGAAGTCCTGGCCGCCGGCGCCTGCTGACCGGATGCGCTTCCCGCCCGAGCCGCACGATGGCTCACTCGACAACCCCCTTACCGAACAGTCCGTGGAGTCCAGCGTACTGCTTGCGAGCCCTTCTGGGGTTGCGGATTAGCACGCAATGCGATTGACTCGGGCGTCCCTCAGTCAACGGGGATGACTTAGGGCGGGGACTCATCGGAAGCTGGCGTCGATCCCGCGCAGCTCGGTGCTCGCAATGCTCAAGAAGCCCTCATGCTGCTATACGATTGACGGCGGGGCACATCGCCGATCGTATTGAACAACCTGACACGCCCCGGGTCGAAGGTGGAGATGATGGCGGCAGCGAAAGGCTTGACGGCTTCCAAGCCGCGGGCGGCCACATACTCACGGAGCGGTACGAGCTGGACCTCTGGGTCCTGATCATTGTCGCGCGTGCTCACCCGCGCGTAGAGGGCCACACGGCGAGCAGGGACGGGCCCGCTCACGTATCGCCCCCGTTATCGACGCCGGCGTTTCCTATCTCCTGCTCTACCAGCCGCGCGTACTCGGCCCG
>PMXT01000138.1 GCA_003170995.1 Actinomycetota bacterium
GTTCGTAGCCGGGGCTACGGGCGCGCCCGAGGACAACGCAGCGGGCCGCCGAGCGCGGCCAGGCGGTTGAGTGCTTCGTTTGAAACGCGCTCTAAGTGAGCCGCGCCCGTCATGCCGGTCGGGGCGGCTACGTCCTTCCGAATTGCACGCCAGTGCCAGACTGAAGTCTGGCACTGGATAAGATGGGATGGTGCTCACTGTCGAGGATGTCACCGAGGCTCTGCGCCAGGTATTCGACCCAGAACTGGGGCTCGATATCGTCGAGCTTGGCCTTATCTATGACGTTCAGATCGTGGGAGACGCGGTAACTGTCGTATACAGCCTGACCTCGATCGGCTGCCCGGCCGGCCCACTCATCCACGAGCAGATCATGGAAGCGACGCGCGCGCTACCGGGGATTGAGGGAGTGGAATTGCAGCTGACCTGGGATCCTCCGTGGACGCCGGAGCGGATGTCGGAGGACGCCAAGCTTCTGCTTGGTTTCGGTTACTGAGGGCCTACCCCGCCAGACTCTGAGGCGCCGTCCGCTCGGGCCCGTGCCGCCGAGCCATCTCTCGGTGCCAGGCACCATTGCTAGGGGAAGCTGAAGTAGCCGGCTCGTGCCCGTCACAATGTTTACGTGGAAATAGCTTCTCTCCGCGATATCGGTCGGGCGCTGGGGCTGGACGCCGTCGGTGCGGCACCGGTCGAGCCTTACGAGCGCGCCGAGCGGGCGATCAGCGAGCGCCGGGTAAACGGGCTGTTCGCGGACATGAGTTTCACAGTCACGCATCCCGAGATCTCCTGTCACCCCGAGCACCTGCTCGAGGCAGCTCGCAGCGTTGTCTCTGCGGCGCTCGTCTACTACGTGCCCGGGTTCGAGCCGGGTCCGGGCCAGGGGCATCTCGCGCGGCATGCCTGGCGCGATTACTACGCCGAGCTTCGGCTCAAGCTCGCGGCACTGGGCGAGCGCATCGGCGGCACCTATCGCGTTCTGGTCGACTCTAGCGAGCACGTAGATCGTGAGGCGGCCGTGCGTGCCGGCATCGGCTTCTTCGGCAAGAATGGGCTCGTAATCGTTCCGCGGCTTGGTTCCTGGGTTGTGCTCGGTACGCTCGTGAGCGACGTCGTAATCGAATCAGGGGAACCACTCGAGCGTGATTGCGGTTCCTGCAGATTGTGTATCGACGCCTGCCCGACCCGTGCGCTCGTGCAGGACGGGGTGCTCGACGCGCGCCGGTGCCTGTCGTACTGGACGCAGGCCCGCACCGCGATACCCGAGCCCATGTGCGAGGAAATGGGCGCGAGCGTCTACGGCTGCGACATCTGCCAGCAGGCTTGTCCCTGGAACCGAGGGGTCGAGAAGCGCAGGGAGAAATCGACGTTCCAAGCGGGCGAGCCGCTCATCTCGCTCGAAGACTGGCTGACCGTCGGCGATCGAGAGCTATTGGCTCGGTACCAGCGTCTCTACGTCCCGCGCCGGGATCCCCGCTTCATGCGCCGTAACGCCATAGTCGCGCTGGCGAGTGCCGGCACGAGAGAGCACGAGCCGTTGCTCAAGCGCTACACCCATGGTCGAGATGAGCTGCTGGCCGAGCATGCTCGCTGGGCTCTGAACCACCTACGCGCGCGTTTCGATCGCTAGAAACGAACCGGCTCTAGCGCGTCCCGGCGAAAGCGGCGGCCAGCTCGCGTGCTCTGGCGGCGATGAGCATGCGCAGGTCACCGGGCTCGAGCACAACCGCTTCGCCGCGATACGAGAGGATTTCTCCCGTCAGCCATTCTGGACTTCCGACCGCCGTCTCGGCCAGGGCTGACCCATCGATGAGCTCGCTCGCGCCGCCTCGTTCTAGGCGCCAGCGAGCCACTATCGGCGAGTACCAGATACGCGCTTGCCGCGCATCGCGGAGTCCGCGCGGCTCGAATCCGGGCCGCTGCTCGAAGTGCTCGCCGGTGAGCTTTGCGCTGCGCATACGGTCGAGGCGGAAGCTGCGCTCGCCGCCGGTGGTTCGATCGAAGGTGTGCACATACCAGTAGGGCAGTTTTCGCTCCAGTGCGTAGGGCTCGGTCAACCGTCGGGAGGGCAGCTCGTCGCCTTCCTTCAAGTACTCGAGCTCCACGAGCTCGCGCAAGCGGATGCCTTCGGCCAGGCGAGCGATCAGATCTTCCTCGGCTTCGCTCACCTGTGACTCCGGTGTCTGTTGAAGCTCGAACTGTCCGAAGGTTTCTTCGAGCTTCTTCCGCACCCGCTCGAGTGGCGTGTGCGCATCGGCGGCGATCATCGGGCCGACGAACTCGAGTGCGAGTCGGATCGCTCGCGCTTCGAGTGGCGTCAGGCGAGGCGGCACGCGGAAGGTGTCGCCGAAGAGTTCCTTGTCGATGCGCACCGTGTCGCCGTCTAGCTCCGCGTAAACCGTGTAGCAGCCACCACCGAAGTTCACGAGGTTGAGCATCGACAGATGCTCCTCGAGCTCGTCGAGCGGGATGCGTAGGTTCTGCACGATCTCGTTGGCGGGGATCTCGGTGTCGTTTTCGTCACCACAGGCGGCTAGGAGGTGGGCGAGTAAAGCCTGTAGAAGCGCGAAGCGCTCGGGGGCAACTGGGCCGGATTGGTGATCGGCCGCCCGCGCGCTACTTGCCGTTTCGTCGCGCTCGTGCGCGGGCGTCAGTGGCGCGGAGGTGTGGCGCTCTTCGACCAGCCGGAGCGCGGCTACCATCTCCTCGTACAACTCCGCCGGCTCCAGCGGTACCGCGCGCCCGTCTTGACGTAAAACCCAAGCTGCGAGCAGGCCAAGCGAGGAGTACGCCGTCTTGAAAACCCCGTCTTCGATGCGGCCAGCGCTTCCGTAAGCTCGCTCGACCCACCAAGCGGTCTCGCGCCCGACGCGGATTCGAGCCTCACCCACGAGCGGCCCAATCTGCCAGGGAGCCCGTCCGCGGTACTTGTCGATGTCGAAGTCGGATGGGATGCGGAAGTCGCGCTCCTTGCGGGTGGCGAAGCGAATGTCAGAGCGGATGCGCGAGAGGCGGAAGGTGCGCATCGCCTGGCGCTCGAGGTCGTAGCCGATCACGTACCACAGTCCGTTGTCGGAGAGCAGTCCGTAGGGGTTGACGCTGCGCTCGAAGAGCTCGTCGCGCGAGATCGACCAGTAGTCGAACCTGACCGTACGCTGCTTGGAGATGGCCGACTCGAGCTTGCCCAGCCGCCCGGGCGTCTCGGTTGTGTAGTCGGGATCGAGCACCTCGACGCGGACGGCCGTTGCAGTCGGTAGCTCGCTGAAGCCTGGGCGGCCCAGGGCTAGGTTCTGCAGCGCCAGCCTGAAAGGCTCGGCGTAGGCGAACTTCCCTTCGAGCAGGTAGAGAGAGGTCTGCAGTGCCGCCAACTCATCGTCGGTCAACTCGAGAGGCGGTAAGAAGTACTGCTCGGAATGGAGCGTGTAGAGCTCCTCTCCGGTGAACTCGTCTCTCTGCGAGCGGAGCGGCACACCGAGCGAGGTGAGCTCGGAGCGATCGGCGTAGTAACGCCGCGCGAAGGCCTCGTCGGACATCTCCGAGTAGCCCTCGACGTTGGACTTCACGTCGCGGGCCGTGACCGGGCGCTGCTCCGCCATCAGAAAGGCAACTAACGAGAGCTGCCGGATCAGCTTGTCGGCGTCGTGAGACATCTCTTCGCGAGCTTACAGCTAGCCGGGACGAGCGCGGCGACTTCTTCGCGCGAGACGCTTTGTCGTGGTTGAGGAGTCGCTAAAGCTGGCCAGGCAACGAGGCGCCTAGGCTCGAAGCTAAGGAATAATCGGGTTGTTAGGCCGCTACCTTGGCCCGCTCGAGGTGCTGATGAGACGGACAGTAATCACGGTCGGGAAGTGGCGTTCGCTGGCAGGCCTTTCCCTTGCGAGTCGTCGCCTTGCAGCGTGCAACTCCGCCGTCGAGGGCGCCGGCTTCGATCTGCTTCTGAATGAACTCGCCAGCCGCGCCGATGCCCTTCTGTACTGCCCAACCAACCTGAGCCTGCACGGTGATCGGGTAGTAACGCCGGATATCTTGGAAAAGGGCGCGATCGGGCTTGGCGAAGTAGTGCGGATCGGTGGCCAAGCGAACCATCGTCTGTTCACAAGCAGTGAGGACGGATTGCCTGAACTCGAGTTGCTGCTCGGGATTGGCATAAGGATCGATGAGATCCTTGATCGAGCGATAGATCGCTCGCGAATACTGGTACATACAGCTCACTAGCTGCGTGCGTTGCTCATCCATTGCGATTTGAATGTTCTCCTCCAATTCGGAGTGAGGCCCCACGCCAGGCGGCGAACTGGCCAAAGCCCTACTCGGCTTCCGCGGCGCGCACAGTAGTTTACCCGTTTTTTCGGGCTGTGACAAAAAAACGCTGAGGGCGGTTAGGGCAATACCCGCTAGAGAGGCGCGAATTGAACGCGTTGGATGTGGGTTTCTAGCGCGTTAGGCTCTGGGTTCAGGAGGCTACGCGCTTAACGTACGGCGAGTTGAAACCGGCTCGTTGTGCGGCTGAAAGGTGTTTCGAAGCTTCACTTTGGCTCTCGTATACGCCACTGAAGATGACGAAGTAGCCGGGGTGCAGGCTGGAGAAGTTCGATGAGTCGAGAACGCCAACGTCATCGAGGAGGCCGGAGTGCAGCGCCTCGAGTGCCTTCTGGCGCGCGCCGGCCTTACCGCTCGAGATCGGTATCGAAGCGAGCACGATCGTGTAGGCCGATGGGCCCGGCCAGTCGATCAGACCCGTGGAGTGGATCGACGAAGAGGGAGACGTGCTGGTCGTAACGGTGCGGGTCGTCGTCTCGTTGCCCGTCGTCGTTTGGGCGGTCGCGGTCGTGGCTGCGATCGTCGTGAGCTGAACGCTCGTCCCGAGCGCCTGCAAAGTGCTCGTCTTGTTGCGCGGCACGGCCAGTATCGCGAAGACCGAAGCCAGAATCGCGATTACCAAGGCAATCAAGATAGGCCAGCCCCAGTCTCGATCGGCGAGCGGTAGCGCGTGTCGCCAGCGCTCGGCGAGGTTGGCGCCCCCGGTCTCGATGAGGCGCCTACCGCAGGCGAGGCAGTACTCCTGAGAGGGCTCAACAACTGCGCCGCAGTCCGGGCAGACTCCTCTTGCTTCCGAAGGAGCGTTCTCGCTCGGTAGCTCCCCCTCGGCGGAGGTCAAATCTCGCCGTCCTCGCCTCGTTCGGCTGCGTTTCCGGGCTTGGCCGGGGGAGTGTGCTCGATCGTTTGCTCGTTTCTGTCACTCGAGCCCTCAACGCTGCCGAGAGTTGCTCCGCAGCTTGCGCAGAAGCTGGCGCCGACGGCAAGTGGCTGCTGGCAGCGCGCGCAAACCTCGCCTGTGGCGGCGAGCTCGGTCGGCCGTCCGCAGTTGGCGCAGAAGCGAGCTCCGAAGAGCAGAGGGGCGCCGCAAGTGCACTTTGGCCCGGGCGTCGCGCGCCTGGAGTTCGCGCGCATCAGGATGGCCTCGAGCTCGTGGATATGGTTCTCGATCCCCATCGCCTGGGCGCAGTGCTCCACGATCAGGTCCTCGCGGAACTGGTCGCGGCGGTACATCTCGAGCATCAGACCGCCGAGGTCGCGGATGCGGCGCTCGCGTTCGCGCATCAACGCTCGGCGCTCACGGCGAACTCGTGAGAGATTGGCCACCGGTGGGCGAGGGGCGCGCGCTTTCTTGCTCTTACCGAAGTGGCGCTGTTGCTTGGCGTCCGCCTGCTCCTCCTGCTGAGGCTCCTCGACCGGCGCTTTGCTTGGTGCCGACTCGTCGGGCGGCAACTCGGGTACCGGAATCTCAGCGGCGGCTTGCTCGTCGTTCGGTGCCTGCGGCACGAGCTCCGGCTCGGAGCCCGTGGATGGATCGGCGTCGCCGGAGCGACGCGTGCGTTTGAACAGCGATTGGCGCCCCATCTCGAACGGCGCGAGTCTAGCGCAGCGGTCTTGTCTCGGGCTGGCGGCACGCTTTTGAGATGAGCACGTATTCGCCGCCGGATACCTCGTACAGGCTCAGCCGGTGGGAGCTCGCCAGCCGAGAACGCCGAGATCTTCCGCTCGGATATCGCCACCTTCGGTCCGATGTTGTCTGGGCGGCATGAGTCTCCGAGCGCTGTCAACTACGGGTTTATCCCGGTAGAGATGCGCGATCGAAGGGATTGAGTCGTGGATGTCAGGACTCGCCTCGGATCGGCCGCGTCGGGTGTCGCAGACCTAGTGAGATAAGCCGAAAGAGAAAGCCCCGGCGATCGCCGGGGCTTTCTCACGAAGCGAGTCTGCAGAATTGTTATTTCTGCAGTGTCGTCCCCGTCGAGCGCAGGTCTTCGCAGGCCTCAACCACGCGGGCGGCCATCGAGGTCTCGCCGGCCTTCCCCCACGAGCGCGGGTCGTAGACTTTCTTGACGCCGACGTCGCCATCCACCTTGAGCACGCCGTCATAGTTCTTGAACATGTGATCGGCGATCGCGCGGGTGAGCGCGTACTGGGTGTCGGTGTCGACGTTCATCTTGACGACGCCGTAGTCGAGCGTCTCGCGGATCTCCTCGAGCGCCGAGCCGGAGCCGCCGTGGAAGACGAGCAGGAAGCGACCGGCCTCGCCGTACTTCTCCTCGACCGCCGCCTGGCCGTCGCGCAGGATTGTCGGCTTGAGCACGACATTGCCGGGCTTGTAGACGCCGTGCACGTTGCCGAAGGTGGCCGCGAACAGGTAGCGGCCCTTCTCGCCGGTGCCGAGCGCATCGGCGACGGCGAGCATGTCCTCGGGAGTCGTGTAGAGCTTCTCGCGCGCGACGCCCTCGTTCGAGACGCCGTCCTCCTCACCGCCGACGACGCCGGCCTCGACCTCGAGGATGATGTCGAGCTCGGCGCACTCGGCCAGTAGCTCCTTGGCGACACGCATGTTCTCGGCCAGTGGCAGCGGCGAACCGTCGTACATGTGGCTCTGGAAGAGCGGTCCCTTGCCCGCGGCGACCCGCTCGCGCGAGGCGGCCAGGAGCGGCCTGAGGAAGGTGTCGACCTTCTCGGGATGGCAGTGGTCGGTGTGCAGGGCGATGTTGACCGGGCAGCGCTCGGCGACGATGTGGGCGAACTCGGCCAGAGCGATGGCGCCCAGGACGCCGTCTTTCACAGTCGCGCCGGAGGCGAACTCGCCGCCGCCGGTCGAGACCTGCACGATGCCGTCGGACTTGGCCTCGACGAATCCGCGTAGGGCTGCGTTGAGGGACTCCGAGGAGGAGACGTTGATCGCCGGGTAGGCGAACTTGCCGGCTCTGGCGGCGTCGAGCATCTGTGCGTAGATCTTGGGATCGGCGATGGGCATGGGCTACCTCTCAGTCGGTTCGTTTTGGGCAAAGGTAAAACTAGAGAGGTAATAGCGAAATAGGCCGGCGTCTGCGTCGGTTGGGGAGCTTAGAAACCGTCGGTAGTTGCTACTAGGAGCCCATTCCGGTAGAGATGAGCGACCGAGGGGGTCAAGTCGTGGATGCCAGTGACCGTAGGGTCGTAAAGGCGCACTGGTAGTGCAGAGAGCGGTCCTGCGGTCGCTGGTGCCGCGGATCGCCCGCGTCGGGCGTGCAGATCTAGCGGAATGGGCCCTAAGCGCTGTCGCGCTCGATGCGATAGACGGTCGCCTCGTGCCCGTTCAGACCGTCTTCCATCCGCGCCAGCCGCTTGTCTACGGTACGCCAGCTACCGGCGATCAGATCGACGAGCAGGCCGAGATCCTCGACGCGGGCGAAGCGCTCGGCCTCTAACTCTTGCTCCAGCGCCATGAGACGGCGGATGAGCTGGTTGGCGAGTCCTCGTAGCTCGGCAAGCTGACGAGCGACCGGAAGTGCCTCGGCGCGCAAGCCTTCGCGGACGGCCAGCCCGATCTCCTCGGGGAGCAAGGTCTCGAGCTCGGCGCCCATCTGCGCCAGCGCCTCCATCTGCGCTCGCGCACGCTCGAAGGCCGCCTTCGTCTGAGAAGGGTCGAGCAGGTTGTTGCTCGCCTGCTTGAGCCGTTCGTGTGCCCGTGCCAATACCTCTTCCATGGACGCGAAGGCTAACGTTGGCGACGGATGTTCCTTCGCGATCTGGACTATGAACTTCCAGCGGAGCTGATCGCACAGCGACCGCTCGAGCACCGTGATCAGTCACGGCTGCTCGTCTACGAACGCTCGAGCGGAGAGATACGGCATCGATGCTTTCGCGACCTTCCCGAGGAGCTTCACGGCGAGCTGGTGGTGGTGAACGACACCCGCGTCGTTCCGGCTCGGCTACGTCTGCGCAAGCCGACCGGCGGGCAAGTGGAGGTGCTCCTGGTCGAGTCGCTCGGCGGCGGCGAGTGGGAGGCGCTTGCGCGTCCTTCCCGCAAGCTTCGCGCCGGGCAGAGGCTCGGGCCGGTCGAGTTCCTGGAGGCGCTCGGAGAGGGGCGCTGGCGGATCGCACTCGAGGGTGAGCCCGCGGGCGAGGCGCCGCTACCGCCCTACATCCACGAGCAGCTCGACGACCCGGAGCGCTACCAGACGGTCTTTGCCGAGCAGCTCGGCTCGGCGGCGGCGCCGACCGCCGGTCTGCACTTCACGCCCGAGCTGCTCGGGCGCCTCGACGTCGAGCGGATAACCCTTCACGTCGGTCTCGACACCTTCCGCCCTGTGGCGGTGGACGACCTGCGTGAGCACCAACTGCACGGCGAGCGCTACGAGGTGAGCCCCGAGAGTTGGCAGCGGATCGAGGCGGCCGAACGGGTGCTGGCCGTGGGAACGACGAGCGTTCGTACGCTCGAGACGCTGGCGCGCGGGGCGCCGCTCACAGGCCGGACGAATCTCTTCGTCTATCCGCCCTTCGAGTTCAAGCGCGTCGACGCGCTGCTGACCAACTTCCACCTGCCGCGCTCGACTCTGCTCGCGCTCGTGATGGCCTTTGCCGGCGTGGAAGAGGCGCGCGAGCTGTATCGCCTGGCGATCGCCGAGCGCTACCGCTTCTACTCCTTCGGCGACGCGATGCTGGTGCTGTGATCGAGGTAGTGTCCGCTGGATGAGGGAGCCGAAGCGCCTCATTGGCGCGATGTACTACACGAAGAAAAAGGGTTCGGTCGGATGGGGAGGCGCGAAGCGGCCTCTCGCCGAGCTCATCGTGGCTGAGGATCGGATCGTGATTCGGCCCAGGCTCCGCTTCCTACGGCGATTCATCGAGACGTGGGACTTCTCTTTGAACGACGTCGAGCACGTTCGCCATCGCCCGTTGACGGGGTACCGCTTCTCTCTGAAGGGGCTCCGCGAGGTCGAGTTCTGGACGCCCAGCAACGACCTCCCGCTCAGGCAGGCGCTCGAGAAAGCCGGCGTTCCGGTCGAGAGATGAAGTCACATCCGACATTCGAGCTGACAGCCAGCGAGGGCGAGGCGCGAGCCGGCGTGCTCAGGACGGCGCACGGCGAAGTGCGGACGCCCGTCTTCATGCCGGTCGGCACCAAGGCGAGCGTGAAGAGCGTCGATCCCGAGGAGCTGCGCGCACTCGGGGCCGAGATCGTGCTCGCGAACAGCTACCATCTGCATTTCCGGCCGGGCGAGAATCTGATCGAGGAGCTGGGTGGGCTGCACGGCTTCATGGGCTGGCCGGGCCCGATCCTGACCGACTCCGGCGGCTTCCAGGTCTTCTCGCTCCGCGACACGCTGCTGGCCGTGGACGAGGAAGGCGTCACCTTCCGCTCGGTCTACGACGGTGAGGCGGCACGCTTCACGCCCGAGCTCTCGGCCGAGATTCAGCGCAAGCTGGGCGCCGACATCGCCATGTGTCTCGATGTCTGCCCTCCGGCTGCCGCACCGCGCGCCGAGCTCGAGCGCGCGGTCGAGTTGACATCGATCTGGGCGCGACGGCAAAGGAATGCGCCGAGGGCCAACGGGCAGCTTCTCTTCGGCATCGTGCAGGGCGGTATCGACGAAGAGCTGAGGCGGCGCTCGGCGGCAGAGCTGGTTTCGCTCGATTTCGACGGCTATGCGCTCGGCGGCCTGAGTGTGGGGGAGAAGCGGCCGGCGATGCTGGCGGCGACGGGCTTCTCGGTGCCGCTCCTGCCCGTCGAGAAGCCCCGCTACTTCATGGGCATCGGCGACCCGGAGGGCGTGCTGGAGGCGATCGAGCGCGGCATCGACATGTTCGACTGCGTACTGCCGACGCGCACCGCCCGCACCGGCTCGGCGCTGACCTGGCAGGGAAGGATCAACCTTCGCAACGCACGCTTCGCCCGCGATTCGCGTCCGCTCCAGGAGGACTGCGACTGCCCGGCTTGTCGCCGCTTCAGCCGCGCCTATCTCCGTCATCTCGTCAATCAGCAGGAACTGCTCGGGCTGCGCCTGCTCAGCCTGCACAACCTGCGCTTTCTGATCGGGCTCGTCGGTGGGGCGCGCGAGGCGCTGGAGCGCAGAGAGTTCGCGCGTTTCAAGCGCGATGCTTTGGCGCGGCTGGCCTCCGCCGCGGACTGAGTATCCGCCGGTCGAGTCCTCAGAGCTGGTCCGCTCCGCCTCGGCCGCACGTTCCTAACGGAATCGGCTCCAGGTGAGATCGGTGGATGCGATGCTAGGACGCAGCCGAGGACAACGCATTGCGCCGCCGAGCGCGGCCTGGCGGTTGAGAGCTTCATTTGAAACGTGCTCTAAGAGCGTATTTCACTAGGCCTGCATGCCTGCAGCGGCCGATCCGCGGCGCCAGCACCCGAAGCGCCGCTAACCGCACTACCAGTGCGCCTTCATAACCCTGCAGCCAATGGCATCCACGGCTTGACCCCCTCGAACGCACATCCCTACCAAAATCGGTTCTAAAGGTCTAGCGTGTTTTTTCATCTCACCGTCGTAGTGCCCTCGGCGGCTGTGGCTCCGGCGCAGGAGTCCGTCTTCGGGAGCGGAAACGGCGCAGACGACGACTCGAACCGCGATTCGTCAAGCTAAGCTGCACCTCCAGTGTCATCGCGTCGACCCCATATCATCCTGCTCCTGCTGATCGCGGCCACGCTGGCGGGCGTCCTCCTCTTTGCCGTGCCCGGCTCGCCTTTCTACAAGAAGGCGGCGCAGGGACTCGATCTCAAGGGTGGTCTGCAGGTGGTGCTGAAGGCCAAGCCGGTCAGCGGCGCCAAGGTGACCGCCGAGGACATGTCGCGCTCGGTCGACATCATGCGCAGGCGCGTCGACAAGCTCGGCGTCGCCGAGCCCGATATTCGCACCCAGGGCTCGGACGAGATCGTCATCGACCTACCGGGCATAACGAATTCGCAGCGCGCGCAGAAGTTGATTCGAGCGGAGGCGGTGCTACAGCTGTTCGACCTCGAGACGAAGCTACTGGATGGCGTATCGGCAAACGGCTACGTGCCCCAGCCATACAAGCTCTTCGATCTACTCGAACTGGTCAAGCCGCAGGTGAAGCGTAGTGGCGCCGAGCACTACTACCTCCTCAACGAGAAGCACACCAAAATCGTTGACGACGCCGCTGTCACCCGCCCTAAAAACAACCACAATACGTTCGCCGAGCTCGGAAGAATCGTGCGCGAGCGGCTGCAGAGCAAGAGCAAGAAGGGCGAAATCGTCCTTGGTATACCCAAGGCGACCACGCTCGTCTCCTGCGACCTCGTGACGAGCGGTGCCTGTCCGGGCGCGAGAGGCGGCTTCACGCCCAAGAAGAACCAGACCTGGTACTACCTCTTCACACTTCCTCCCAATCTCACCGGCGCGGATCTGAATGCGGGCGGTATTCGCGCCGACTTCGGGTCGAACGGGCCGATCGTCGACCTCAGTTTCACCAGCCACGGCAACAAAGTCTTTCACAAGATCACTAGCGACGAGTGGACCCGAGGGAATGCATATCAGGCCTCTCAGCACTTTGCGGTCGTGCTCGACGGCGAGCTGATCACCTTCCCGCAAATCGTTTACACCGACCAATCGCTCAGTGACGGCATCGATCCCGCGAGCACCGGCGCGATCATCGAGGGCATTGGCTCGAGCAGCGAGGCCAAGGACATTGCCACGGTGCTGCAAACGGGCGCCCTGCCGGTGAAATTCGAGACGGCTGCCTCTACGCAGATCTCGGCCACGCTGGGCAAGGACTCGCTGCACCAGGCGGTGGTGGCGGCCATCGTTGGCCTTGCTCTGGTGGTCATCTTCCTGCTCACCCTCTACCGCTTCCTGGGTCTCGTGGCAGTCATTGGCCTCGGCATCTACGCGATCTTCCTCTACGGCGTGATCCTGTTCTTCAACGTCACCCTGACCCTGCCGGGCTTCGCCGGCATGATCCTCACGATTGGAGTTGCCGCCGACGCGAATGTCGTCATCTTCGAGCGCATCAAGGAGGAGTCCCGTGCGGGCAAATCGGTGAAAGCCGCCGTTGCCACGGGCTACGCGCGCGGCTTCCACACCATCCTCGACGCCAACGTGGTCACTGCGATCACCGCCGCGGTTCTCTTCCTGGTCGCCACGGCAGGGGTCAAGGGATTTGCGCTGATGCTGCTGCTCGGTACCGGCATCTCGCTCATCACCGCCGTTGCCGGTACGCGCGCCATGCTGGGGCTGCTCTCCAACTTCCGCTGGTTCAGCAACCCCAGCTTCATGGGTGCCAAGGGCGCGCAGCGCGGGCGCTGGCTGCAGATCGACTTCATGCGCAAGCGCTGGCTGTGGCTGGCGATCTCGGGCGTCGTGGTTCTGGTCAGCGCGGTCTCACTTGCCACCAAAGGCCTCAACCTCGGCATCGACTTCAAGGGTGGTACGCAGATCGCCTTCCCGACGCCGCAGCCGACCCAGCTTGCGACGGTGCGCAGCATCGTCGCCAAAACCACCGGCGAGGGTAGCGCTCCGATTCAGGGCACCGGGAAAACCGTCGGCGGCTCGGAGAGCTACGAACATTTCCAGGTTCGTCTGCGCACACCCAGCAGCACGGTTTTGGACAATCTGACGAACCAGCTCGAGACCAAGTTGAAGGTGAACGCGAATAGTCTCGACCAGAAGAGCGTGTCGGCCAGCTTCAGTAGCCAGATCGCGCGCAGCGCCGTGATGGCGATCATCGTCTCCTTCCTGCTGATCACGGCCTACATCTCGATGCGCTTCGACTTCAAGTTCGCCGCGCCGGTGATCGTCGCCGTTCTGCACGACATCGTGATCACTGTCGGGGTCTACTCGCTGACGGGCCGGGAGGTGACGACCTCCACGGTGGCGGCGGTGCTGACCGTACTCGGCTACTCGATCTACGACACGATTATCATCTTCGACCGCATCCGCGAGAACGTGCCCCTGATGCGCCATGCGCCGCTTGCCCGCATCGTCAACGTGTCGATCTGGGAGACGATCCGGCGCTCCCTGGCCACGACCTTTATCACGCTGCTCCCGGTCGGCGCGCTCTTCTTCGCCGGCGGCGCCACGCTCAAAGACTTCGCCTTCGCTCTGCTGGTCGGCATCACGTCGGGCGCCTACTCCTCGATCTTCGTGGCCGCGCCGCTACTGACGATGTGGAAGGAGCGCGAGCCGGAGTACGCGCGACGCCTCGATGCCCCGGGCTACCAGCGCAGCGGGCGTGAAGAATCGGTGAGCGCAATCTCAACGCAGCCGGCGCTGGCGACGGCGACCGATCAAACCGCTAGAACCGTACGCGCAACTGCGACGGACGCGGCTAAGAGGGAGCGGCGCCGGCAACGGCGACGCTCGAAACCGCATGGCCGACCCCGCTAGCGGCTCGCGCGCGCTCGTTAGTGAGCTAGCACTGGCGGCCGTTGGCGTTGCTGCGCTTAGCGCGGATCGGATTGATGCTCTCGCCGAGGCGATAGCTTCTGGAGGAAAGATCGCGAGCGTCGACGAGGCGCGCGAGCTGCTGCGTGACGAGATTGAGCGCTGGCGCGAAGAAGCGGCGCGCGTGAGCGGACAGGCGACTACGCGTCTGAGTGTGCTGGCGCGTGAGCTGGGCTTGATCACCCGCGAGGAGGCCGATGAGCTGGAGCTGCGGGTGGCTCAGCTCGAGCACCGCTTGCAGCTCCTCGAGCGCGACAGCGATCCGGCGTGAGCAGCAGGCAGATAGCGAAGAAAACCTCGAAGCGGCTGCCGCGGCCTCGTGTCGAGGCCGTCCTAGCTGCGGCGGTGGCACTGTTGGGCGTTCTCTCGCTCGTCTCCGCCCTGACTCCGAATATCGCCGATCGCGCCCACATGGTCGAGCGCGTCCTGCCCTTCGGTCTGCTCGAGTTGGCTCGCGTGCTCGCGCTAACCCTCGGTCTCGCTCTACTACTGCTCTCGCGCTCGCTTGCCCGAGGTCGCCAGCGGGCCTGGACACTTGCGTTGCTTGCCGTAATTGGAGTCGCAATCGCTCACCTGGTGAAGGGCCTCGATTTCGAGGAGGCCATCGTCAGCCTGCTGCTCGTGATCGCGCTGCTGCGCTATCGCTCGCATTTCGACGCGCCCGGTGATCCAGCCGTTCGGCGTCCCGTCGCCGGCAGCTTGCTCGCCGTGACGGGAGCTGTTGGCATCGGCATCGTGTTCGGTACGCGTGGCATGCCCGATCGCGTCGGAGACTTGATCAGCGCCTGCGCGGTGCTTCTGGCGCTGTGGGCACTCAGGCTCTGGCTTGGCCCCTTCCCCGAGCACGTCCACCAGTCGCTGGAGGAACGGCACCGGGCCAGGGAGCTGGTCGAGAGCTTCGGCCGTGACAGCCTCGCTTTCTTCAGCCTCAGGCGTGACAAGAGCCTCTTCTTCTCACCGAGCGGCAACGCGTTTCTCGCCTATCGACTGGTCGGTAGCTCGGCACTGATCAGCGGCGACCCGGTGGGAGAGGAGAGCGAGTTCGCGAGTCTGGTCGCCGACTTCATGACGCGCGCTCGTGACCACGGCTGGCGCGTCGCCGTTGTCGGCGCCGGTCGGGAGCGGCTACGCCTCTACCGCGAGCAAGGGATGTCACGGGCGATCAAGATCGGCGACGAGGCGGTCGTCCGACCGGAGCTCTTCACGACGGAAGGCCGGGCGATGAGGAAGGTGCGCCAATCAGCGCGCAAGGTCGCCGAGCGCGATGGCGTTCGGTTCCGGATCGCGCGAGTGAGAGATGTTGACGAGGAGCTGCGTACGAGGCTCGAGGAGATCTCGAGTGCCTGGCTGGCTGGGCGCCGCGAGCGCGGCTTCTCGATGGCGATGGACGACCTGTTCGCGCCCGGAGGCGTGTTTGCGCTGGCGCTCGATACAGGTAACGAGCCGATCGCCTTCCTGTATCTGGTTCCCAGTCCCGCCGGCGGCGGCTACTCACTTTCGTCGCAGAGGCGCCTTCCGGGCTGCCCCGGAGGCATCTCGGAGTTCCTCGTCATCGAGGCACTCGCCTGGGCGCGTGAGGCAGGTGTGCGTGAGCTTTCGCTCAACTTCTGCGCCTTCCGCGGCCTGCTGTACATGGATTCGGAGGCACGGCTGTGGCGGCGACTCGCACGCAGGACGCTGCTAGGCCTGGACTCGATCTTCCAGATCGAGCGTCTGAGCTCGTTCAGCCGCAAGTTCCGGCCCGAATGGCGACCGCGCTACGTTTGCCTGGAGCGTTTGGGCGACCTACCCGCGGTGGGGCTGGCCTACCTGCGCGCCGAGTCGTTGATCGCAACGCCTCGCTCGCCTGGCCGTAAGCGATCGCCAAAGACTCTCTAGAGAGCCCGCCCAACGGAGAAGCACGCCGCCGCGCCGCTCGTTCGCGGCGCTCTTCCTGTCAAACTCTCGACATGGCCTCGCGTTCCAGTGCGAGCAATCTTGGCCGCCTCTCGGAGATCGCGCAGGTTGCGGCGCGCCACGGCTTCGGCTACCTGCTCGCGCGCCACCACTTGGGCGACCTCATTCCCGGGCGCCGAAAGCTGCGCCTCGATGAGCCGGTCGTCTCGGAGCGCGGCCGCCACCTGCGCGCGATGCTCGAGGAGCTCGGGCCGACCTTCGTCAAGTTCGGTCAGCTTCTCTCGATGCGCCCGGATGTACTTCCGCCCGACGTGATCAGCGAGCTGCGCTCGCTGCAAGACGATGTCAGGCCCTTCGCCTTCGATGACGTTCGCCGCGTTGTTCAAGACGATCTCGATCAGACGCTCGAGCGGCTCTTTCTGGAGTTCGACGAGTCGCCGCTAGCGGCCGCCTCGATCGGTCAGGTGCACAGAGCCGTGCTTCCAAACGGGCACTTGGTGGCGGTCAAGGTGCAGCGACCGGGCGCTCCCGAGCAGATCGAATCGGATCTGGGCTTGCTCTACCAGGCGGCTCGCATTCTCAAGGAGCGGGTGCGGGCTCTCGACTTCATCGATACGCGAGCGGTGGTGGACGAGTTCGCGCGCTCGATCCGCCGCGAGCTCGACTACCACCAGGAGGGCAGGAACGCCGACGTACTGCGGCGGCAATTCGCGGCCGATCCGCACGTTCGCATACCGCGTGTGTACTGGACTTACACCAGGGCGCACGTGCTCACGCTCGAGTTCCTGCAGGGAACGCAACTCGCCGATCTAGACGACGATCTCTCGAGCGATGACCGGCGCAAGCTGGCAACGCGGGTCGCTCGGATCTGGATGGAGATGATCTTCAAGCATGGCGTCTTTCACGGTGATCCGCACCCGGCGAACATCTTCGTGCTCGAAAGTGTGGATGAGATCGGGCTGGTCGACTTCGGCCTCGTCGGGCGCCTCTCGGATCAGGACATGACCCGGCTGACTCGCCTGTTCATCGACGCCGCCGCCGAGAACGTCGACGCCGTACCGCAGCGCCTCTACGACCTGGGCGTGCGCTGCCCGCCAGAGCGCGAGCAGCAGTTCGCGCTCGAGTTGCGCGAGAACTACTATCGCTACCACGGAGCGAGCCTGGCCGAGATCGATCCGCTGCAGGTGATTCGCGAGACCTTCTCGATGATCTACTCGCTCAACCTGAGGCTGCCGACTCGCTTCCTCATCCTCGATAAGGCGCTTGCAACCCTGGCCGCGGTCGGCGTCGAGCTGACTCCCGATTTCAACGTCTTCGAGATCGCCAAGCCTTACGCCCGCGATCTGGTGCGTCAGCGCTTCAGCCCCGAGCGAATGGTGCGGCGCGCGCAGCGCGAAGGAGTCGAGCTGGCGCGGGTCGGTCGCGAGCTGCCCAGTCTCGTGCACGGAGTTCTCGAGCAGACCCGGGAAGGCCGGCTCGAGATCGGCTTCGTACACAAGGGGCTGGAGGAGGCGATGCACCAGGTCTCGGTCGCCGTTAACCGGCTCGTGATCGCGCTGATCGTGGTCGGCGGACTGATCGGCTCGAGCTTGATCGGCATCTTCGCCCACGGCGGTCCGCATCTCCTCGGCGTCAACGTCATCTCGGTGGCCGGGTTCCTGCTTGCGGGCGTGCTTGGGCTCTGGCTGCTTTGGGGCGTGATTCGCTCGGGCCGGTTGTGAGAGCTCTCTTCGAGAAGTGCCACTTCGACGTTTGACCGCGCTCTGCGAAGCGGTGCGCATCCGGCGCAGAATCGACACGTTGATAAGCGATTTGGGCGATGTGTAACTAGACACACCCATGTCGCGCTAGACTCTGCTCGCCCGTGTTTTTCTGGCTATCGAGACGAGTCTGGCCAATCGCCCGCGTTGTCCTCGGCCCTGCTCGGGCCGCGAACACCATCATCGGATGGTGGCCGGTGATTGCGTTCGCAATGAGCGTAGGCTCGGTGGCGCTCTTCGGCGTAGCTCGGGCATCGTCTAGCGGTAAGCGTGGTCACAGACACGGCTTCCTGCCGCACCTACAACCAGCGTGGTACCTCGTAATCGCGCTCGTGATTCTGGCGGTTCTCTGCCTACGGGCGGCATACATCTTCCACGGACGCACACTTAGGGTGTTCCCGCGCGGCGAGATCGCGGTCACATCGTTCATCTTTTTCCAACGGCCCCAAGTCGAGAAAGACCAAGGCGACCCGGGGAGCATCCTCTTTTTCAAGGTTCGGGTGACTAACCGAGAAACCACCCAAGCAATGAACTTGGTTCTCGATGTTGCATACATCACGTCATTATCAAAGGCTGGGGTTACCACCGGCCTACGGTCTCGGTTATTGCCCAGCCGCGACGCTAAGACACTAGAGGCGCTTCCTTCTCCTCTGAAAGTCGGGCCGACTGACACCGTGGAAGGGGAGTTGACCGTTGGCTCCTACTCCAACTGGCCACCCGGAATCGAGTATGGAGAAGACCACAAGTTCTCGGCCGGTAAGGGCGGTCAATTCGTCCTAAATGTCCACGACTACATCAGCGGAGAAACCGTCGAGTTCACGATTCCAGGGAAGTGGGAGGCGTGACGCTCTCACCCTCGTTCTCGGCGTCCTCGTCCTTCTCGGACTCCGCGCCGAGCAAAAGCCGAAGAGCCTCTTCGGGCTCCATTTCCACATTCACCGTGTCGTCTAACTTGGCCATCTCTTCGAGTCTACCCCC
>PMXT01000145.1 GCA_003170995.1 Actinomycetota bacterium
CGACGTGCCCCTTCTTCGTCTCGTAATCGTGCACGCCGATCTTCGGCCGCAGTTTTATCTCCTTGATGTGGATCTGCTGCTGGTGCTTGCGCGCTAGCTTCGCCTTCTGCTCCTCGGCGTAGCGGTACTTGCCGTAGTCCATCACCCGGCAGACGGGCGGATCGGCGCCGGCAGCGATCTCGACCAGGTCGAGATTCTTGGCGTACGCATACTCCCGCGCCTCGTCGGAAGTTTTGATTCCGATCTGAGCGCCGTCGGTGTCGATCAGACGGACGCGCGGAACGCGGATACCGTCGTTGATGCGAGCATGCGGAATGGACGGGCGAACGGGCTCATAGCGTCGCCGAGGTCTCAACTGGCGCTCACCAAGCTAGGGCTTCCTCCTCTTTAGTAATGACAAAACCGCTGCAGGCAGCGGCTCCGTTCTTTCCACCAAACACCTTGGTTGAACCCTCGTCGGCTCGAGGCCGCGAAGGTGAGGGAACGGATGAGCCCCTGCTTGCAGGCCGTAAATGTAGCCGATCTAGTACCACCGCGCCTACACGCGTCTCGTCGACCGTCACGAGCTGGGCGGTGAGGCGAGAGGAGTCAGCCCGATCACGAGCTCGTGAAGAGTCTTGCGCGACTGGGCGCCGCCCCGCTCGCGCACCGCGAGGTTGTCGGCCGATTCCTTGTCGCCGTAGACGACGACACGTGAGATTTTCTCCAGCTCGGCGTCGCGGATGCGCCTGCCGACCGACTCGTCGCGGTCGTCAAGATCAGCGCGGAAACCCGCTTTGCGTAGTCCCTCGGCGATCGCTCCCGCGGCTGCGGCGTGGCTCTCCCCGACCGGAATCACGCGCACCTGCACGGGCGCCAGCCACAGGGGCAGGTCGCCGCCGGTGTGCTCGAGCAGGATGCCGATGAAGCGCTCGAAGGAGCCGAGCAGTGCGCGGTGGATGACATAGACGGGGTGCTCGCGGTTGTCGGCGCCAATGTAGGTGAGACCGAAGCGAGCCGGCATCTGAGCATCGAGCTGAATCGTCCCCATCTGCCAGGAACGGCCGAGTACGTCGGTGATGTGAAGGTCGATCTTCGGTCCGTAGAACGATCCCTCGCCGGCCCCAAGAGCGTACGAGATGTCGTGGCGGTCGAGAGCCGCTCGCAGCTCGCCCTCGGTGAAATCCCACTCCTCGTCGCTTCCGAGCTTGTTCTCGGGTCGGGTGGAGAGTTCGGCGCGAGGCTCCAGCTCGAATATTCCGTAGACATAACGGAGGTAGTCGAGACAGCCGTCGAGCTCCGCCGAAATCTGATCCTCCGTACAGAAGAGATGGGCATCGTCCTGGGTGACGTAGCGCACGCGGGTTAGCCCGTGCAGAGTGCCCGCGAGCTCGTTGCGATGAAGTGGCGCCGCTTCGGCGTAGCGCAAGGGTAAGTCGCGGTAGCTACGCAGCTTGCTGCCGAACAGGAGCATGTGGCCGGGGCAGTTCATCGGCTTGATCCCGTAGACGTGCTCCTCTCCAACCGGGATCAAGAACATGTTCTCGCGGAACTTCTCCCAGTGCCCGGAGGTGACCCAGAGCGCCTTGTCGTAGATCAACGGCGTCTTCACCTCCAGATAGCCGCGACGCGCGTTTTCGCGTCGGCGCAGGTCCTCGAGTTGGTTGAAGACCGCCATTCCCTTCGGGTGCCAGAACGGTGAGCCAGGCGAGTGCTCGTCGAAGTGAAAGAGGTCCAGATGGCGCCCTAGCCGCCGGTGATCGCGCTTCTTCGCCTCTTCCAAACGCGTCAGATGAGTCTCGAGGTCTTCCTTCGAGAAGAAGGCAGTTCCATAGATGCGGGTCAGCTGCTTGTTGGCCGAGTCACCCCGCCAGTAGGCGCCGGCGAGCCCGGTCAGCTTGAAAGCCTTTACCGGCTTGGAATCGATCAGGTGCGGGCCGCGGCAGAGATCGGTGAAGTCACCCTGCGTGTAGAGGGAGATCGGGCCCTCGGCATCGTCGACCAGCTCGACCTTGTAGGGCTCCTCCTGTTCCACGAACAGGCGCCTGGCCTCGTCGCGCTCCAGCTCCTCGCGGCGCCACTGGCGCCCCTCCGCCAGCTCGCGCCCGATCTCCTCTTCGATCCGGTCCAGATCCTCTTCGGCGATCGGCTCGGGGAAGTCGAAGTCGTAGTAGAAGCCGTTCTCGATCGCCGGCCCGATCGCGATCTTGACGCCAGGGTAGAGGCGGCGCACGGCCTCGGCCAGCAGGTGCGCAGTTGAATGCCTCAGTACTACGAGCGCATCGGGATCGTCTCCGTTCCGGGTCGTCAGAATCTCGATCTGCTGTCCGTCCTCGAGCGACAGGCGTAGATCGCTGAGATCGCCGTCGACGCGCACGCCAACAGCCTGCGCGGCCAGCCTGGGCCCGATCGAGCGCGCAGCATCCAGGCCACTCGCCCCTTCGGGCAACTCGAGCTGTGATCCGTCCGGAAGTTGAACGTGCATCGACGAGAAGAATACTTTGCGCTCCGGCAGCTAGCGCCGACTCACTCCGGATTGAAAACGTCAGAGCTGGGTACGGGACAAGACGTGTCGATTTTGGAACCGGAAGTACGGACTACCCGCCTTGCCGACAAAGAGCTGCTCGTCTCTGTCAGCGGTGAGCTCGACCTCCATTCGGTGGGATCGCTACAGGGAGCGCTCGATGAGGCACTAAACGAGAGCGGCGTGCTCGTCGTCGTAGATCTCAGCGATGTCGCCCTGATCGACTCGATCGCGCTTGGTGCGCTAGCACGGGCCTCGAGAGGCCTGCGCGAAAGCGGCGGCGCGCTCGGGGTGGTGGCATCCAACACCGACGTGGTACGCGCCTTCCAGATCACGAGCCTCGACCGTGTGATACCGATGGCGGCGGCGACCAGCGAGATATTGGAGCGCCTGCGCGGTGCGACCGCGTCGAGCGTGGAGACGACCTAGCCGGATAGGCCCTGGTCGCGCCCATAGCCCCGGCTACGAACGCGACACTGCTTTCTGAGCTCGGCCGGTTGTTAATCGAAACTGGTTCTTAATCGCTGGCGTCCTGCTCGGAACCGATCCCTTGAGGTAGATGCGTCCGAAGGAGGTCGAGACGTAGCGAGCGCGCCAGTAGGCGAAGGCGTCGTCGTAGACGCGCTCGACCACCGCGAAGCGCTCGACGTTACCGACTTCGTCCTCCAGCGCCAGGCGACCGCGCTCGAGCAGTTCGCGCAGGCCACGCCGATCATGATCCCGCTTCAGACGGCGCGCGAGCTCATCGATCGCCGCTCCACCCGGTCGCTCCAAAGAGAGCGCGATCAGCTCGCGTAGAACGTCGAGCAGCTCCTTCTAGGCCTCGGCATCCTGGGCGATGGTCTTCTCGATCATCGGGTTCGGATCGGGGTTCACGGTTTGCCTCGCTCTCGTCTCTCGGCTGATCCTTTACGGCGATCGGCAGAAAGCTCCCGCTTCGTGATGGCCCAGATCGATGGATCGGGGCTGTCCGACCAGGGTACTGGGCTCGAGTTCGAGAGCGGCACGGGCCAGTGCCGAGTGTCAGAATCGTTCTTGCGCCGCATTCTTGCTGCAGACGACGACGCCCGGAAAGGAACCAGCTATGCGATCACCCACCTCTTTGACCATGCTCGGCGCCGCTCTTGCCGCGGTCGCCGTGACCGCGCTCACCGTCCAGACAGCCACCGGCTCGCAGGCGAGCACGCCCACCTGCCAGGCCTCGCAACTGCACGGGAAACGACTCGATTCGAACGGCGCCGCCGGTACGATCCTATCCAGCGTGACGCTCCGAAATAGCGGCACCGCCTGCACGCTCAAGGGCTATCCGTCGTTACGGATCGAGGGAGCGCACGGACTACTCCCCACTCACGTCCAGCACGGCGGGCTCGCCGTTCTCAAAGCGAAGCCGAAGCTCGTGAAGATCGCGCATAACGGCAAGGCGAGCGTGCTCATCTCCTACGGCGACGTTCCGGTCGGCTCGGAGACGACCTGCCCGGCCGGCAAGGCACTACGTCTACGGCCGCCGAAAGCGACGGGCTGGCTGACGATCAAGGTCGCCACGAGCGCCTGTGGGCACGGCACGCTGGACGAATCGCCGGTACTGGCAGGGGTGCACAGCTCCCGGTAGCCGGGCTCTTCCGGCAGGCACTGAGCGGTAGCGAGTTGCTTTCTCCACCGCTCGCGTAGGAGAATCAACACTCCTTGAGTTTCCGGACGTCGTCGCTAAGCGCGAGAACCGGCGGATCCTCCGCCTATCCGCCCCTGCGACCGGACCGAATCTCAGACTCCAACGCGACGTCCCTCGAGAAAGGAATCGGAGTAACCATGCGCAAACGCACGATTTTCGCCCTACTGGGGGCGATGCTCGTCGCCGTGCTCGTCATCGGGGCCACTACCGGCTGCGGCTCGAAGAAGAGCAACCAGATCAAGATCCAGATCTACCCCGCCGACAGCAACGCCGCCATGGCGCTCCAGGCGGATAAGGTCGACGCCTACTTCGCCGATGCGACGCCGGTCCTCTACTACATGAAGAAGAACCCCGGCAAGTTCGAGATCGCCGGAAAGCAGATCGCGGCCGCTCCGGAAGGAATTGCTACCCGGAAGGGCGATCCGCTTGGCGCGAAGCTCAAGCAGGCGATCGCGGAGCTCTATGCCAACGGCACCATGCAGAAGATCCTCTCCAAATGGGGTCTGAGCCAGTTCGCGCTCAGCAATCCCCCGAAAACCACTCCGATTGCCAAGGCCAGTGGAGGCACGATTACCTTCTGCAGCGACACCACCTACCCGCCGATGGAGTCGCTCGTGAACGGTAAGGCCGTCGGCGCCGACGTCGACATCGCCAACGCCGCCGCGAATCTCCTGGGCGAAAAGGCGCAGATCATAAGCACCGGTTTCGACGTGATCATCCCGGCGCTTACCGGCAACAAGTGCGACGCGATCATCAGCGCGCTGACCGACACGGCGGAGCGCGCCAAGCACGTCAACTTCGCCGATTACGTCAACGTCGGCATGCTCCTGATGGTCAAGAAGGGGAATCCCGCACACATCAGCGATCTCGCTTCTCTTGGTGGCAAGACCGTTGCGGTCGAGGCGGCAACGACCGAGAAGGCCGCGCTCGACGCCGAGAACAAGGTCCTTGCCAAGGGCGGGAAGTAGCAAACCGTGTTTATTGCCGTCGCGGTTAACTGGCACCTCGTCTGGACGCGGATCGTTAATCCGAACGGCATCTTCGCCCATGCGCTCTGGGTGACGATCTACATCTCGATCGTCGCCCAGATCCTGGGCATCGCGCTGGGACTGCTCGCGGCGCTCATGCGCATGTCATCTTTCCGGCCGTTCCGATTCATCTCCGGGCTCTATGTACTCCTCTTCCGCGGAACGCCGGTGCTGGTGCAGATCATGATCTTCTACTTGATGATCCCAGGACGCTCGCTGAACCTGCTCCTGTTCCATCCACCGGAGACGATCGCCGCCGGCATCCTGGCGCTGGGCATCAATGAGGGCGCATACATGCGGGAGATTTTCCGGGCCGGTATCGATTCGATCGACCGCGGCCAGATGGAGGCGGCGAAGTCGTTGGGTATGCGCTACGGCATGGCTATGCGCCGGATAGTTCTACCTCAGGCCGCGCGAGTAATCGTTCCGCCGCTCGGGAATGAGTTCAACAACATGATGAAGACCAGCTCGCTCGTGACCATCATCGGTGTCTACGAGCTGTTCACGGACGCGCAGACCTTCCAATCGAACACGTTCTCCCGGGACATCGCGCCTTTCATCGCGGTCGCCTTTTGGTACCTCGTTCTGACCTCGATCTGGAGCTTCATCCAGGCCATGATCGAGCGGAAGCTGGCAGTGAGCGAGCACGGCGACGAGATCTCGCTGCGAGAAAGAGCGGTCGCGATCTGGACAGAGGGCGGCGGCATGGTTCGTTCGGCCTGGCCGTGGAGGGCGAGAGCGTGAGCGCCGAAAGCGGATTCGTCATGCGCGCCGTCGAGGTGCACAAACGCTTCGGCCGCCTGCACGTCCTCCGCGGAGTCTCGCTGGACGTGAAGCCGCGCGAGACGGTCTGCATCATCGGCGCCTCGGGCTCGGGCAAGACGACCTTCCTGCGCTGTATCAACCACCTGGAGAAGATCGATGGCGGCCTGATCGAGGTCAACGGGCACCCGATCGGCTACCGGCGCCGTGGCGAGAAGCTGGTCGAGGACCGTGAACGGAGCATCTCCCGCCAGCGCACCGAGATCGGCTTCGTCTTCCAGCGCTTCAACCTTTTCCCCCATAAAACGGCTCTCCAGAACGTGATCGAGGCGCCCGTGCACGTACGCGGCGTAGCCAAAAATCAGGCGGTTGCTGATGCTGAAAAACTCCTCACCCGAGTCGGGCTCGGCGATAAGAAGGACGCTTATCCGGGGAAGCTCTCCGGCGGACAGCAGCAGCGGGTGGCGATCGCCCGCTCACTGGCGATGAAGCCGGCGCTGATGCTCTTCGATGAGCCCACCAGCGCGCTCGACCCGGAGGTCACCGGCGAGGTGCTGGACGTGATGGAGGAGTTGGCGCACGAGGGCACGACGATGATCGTCGTCACGCACGAGATGGGCTTCGCCAAGCGCGCCGCCGACCGTGTGGTGATGATGGACGAGGGCGTGATCATCGAGGAGGGCCCGCCCGAGCACTTCTTCGAGTCGCCCACGCACGAGCGCACCAAGGCCTTCCTCTCCAAGATCCTCTGAACCAGTCGGCTTCGCCGGCCGATCATCCGCTTACGATTGCGCCGTACGGCGCCAGCGGGCGCCGCTGTCTACGAGATAGGAGGACTCTATGGCCGAGGCGACAGAAGAGCGAGGATTCTCGCGGGTCGCCGATCCCGCGCCGCTCGGTCTGGCGGCGTTCGCGCTCACGACCTTTCTGCTGAGCGGACACAACGCGACCTTCATCCCGGACGGAATCTGGGTGGGAGTGGCAATCATCTACGGCGGTTTGATCCAGCTGCTGGCTGGAATGTGGGAATTCCGGAACCGCAACGTCTTCGGCGCGACGGCCTTCTCGACCTACGGGGGCTTCTGGCTCGCGCTCGGCGGCTTCGTCGTGCTGATCAGTTCGAACACCACGCTCAACAGTGTCAACGGAGCCTTCAAGGATCCTGCCCAGCTGAACAACGCGCTGGCCTGGTTCCTGATCGCGTTTGCGATCTTCAACACCTACATGGTGCTCTGGGCATCGCGCCTGAACCTGGCGACATTCGCCGTCTTCCTGGCGCTCGAGATCACGGAGATCATGCTCGCGATCGGGTTCTTCCTCGTGGCTCACGGCCACAGCGCCTACTGGCTGCACGCGGGCGGCTGGGCGGGCATCGTCACCGCCGCGATCGCCTGGTACGCCTCGGCGGCGGGAGTCGTCAACGGCATGTCGCCGAAGCCGGTCGTCCCGGTCGGACGACCGCTCTGGAGCTGAGCGCGAGAGGTTGGCTTTGCATCTTCAGCGCCGAGCGGCGATGAGAGCGAAGTAGAAGAGAGCGGGGCGGCCAGGCCGCCCCGCTCTCTTCACTGCGACATTCCCTTCGCCATTTTCTCGAGCGTTCCAGCTAGAGAGGCCGTATAGGACGACCTCCCGCCACAATGCGGCACGTTGTTGTTGGCGCTAACGACCTCTAGCGCTCAGGAGACGAAATCTGATCACGAAGCCCCCATGCGCCACGGGCAGAGCAAGAGCCCGAGAGGTTCGCATAGAGAGCCTTTGCGACGGCGACAATTCGAGCCCCGCGGCAACCGCTATAGACCGCACTTGTAGTCAGGGAGCATGGAGCTTGGCATGCCTAATCCGCCGTGATCACAGGGCTTCGGTACTGGCGAACCGGGCCCGGATTCACCTGAGCGACCAGACGCACGCGCAAGCGGTAGCGGGCGCCGGCACGAAGAGCCGCGCTCTGAGGGAGCTTCACCTTAATGGGCGCCACATCAGCACGCAGAGCTCCGCGCTTGGCACTGACCGGCTTACCGTCGGTACTTTCCAAAGTGACCAGATACAGGCAGTCGCGCGTGCAGGCAAGCATGATCTTGGGTGCGGAAAGGCTCGAGAAGCTCAGCGGATATACGAGGGTTTTTGCGGCCACAGGCGTTCTCAAGCCGGGGCAGATCTCGAGTGTGCCCCGCCCGGCTAGAGCGGCCGTCTCGGCAACGGCGCTTGCGCTCGTCTTAGCGCTGCCATCGGCGTAGTAGAGCCCCGATTGATCGCTGGCTTGGTCGGCGCTGCCCGGTTTGTCGACGAGCCGGCGAAGCACAACTCCCGAGACGTTCGGCATGCAGACAGCGCTTCGAAGCACCTCGTTGTACGCACGCTTCTGCGCTTTCTCGGTCACTCCGGACGCGGGGCCAGGCGGCGATGGATATGCGCTTGCTTTATCGGCCGGAATAGCCGTCGCCAAGGCGACGCCGTCTACGAGTATCGGCAGGGTCGATCCTTCCTCAGCCGTGCCGTCGAAAGCGCTGCTGAGCGCCGCCTCGAGCTGCGCGTAGTTGCCGATCGTCCAGGCGTTCGTGGCCGCCGCCGGCGCGGGACGAAAGGCCAACTCGTCCATGATCGGCAGCTCGCGGCCGGAGGCCAAAAAGGCCTTTCCCAGCGCCTTCAGTGTCGCCTTTGGAGATACGGTGCCGTCTAGTTCTCCGGCCACGACGAGCGACGATGCCTTGGCTTTCGCGGCATCGCGTAGTGAAGCCAATGCGGCCGAGTAGACCGAGGCGCTCGCCGCGGTTGGAGCCGGGCCCAGCAGCAGCTCATCGAGTCCCGGAAGCTGCTCGAGGAGTGAGCTCGTGAACGCCGCCAGTGCACTGCGGCCGGCAGCGTCGGTGGGTAGCGACTCGGTTGACAGCTCGACGATCAAGCGCTTCGAGGCTGGGACGCTCTGGAGTTGGCTGACCGCGGCCGGATCTGGGGCTGAGCTACCAAGCTTCCAAGGGATGCTGAGACGCACGCTGTTGAGGCCGGTGCTCGAGGCGAGGAAGGCCTGAGAGGCGCTATCGAGACCGGCGCCCACGCTGAAAGAAGCCGGGCCAAGCGAAGACGCCGTTGTCGCGACAGCCGCCTGTGACATCACACCAGCCTCGGCCGCATCCGGAATCGACTTCGTTTGAGACGCGCTCGAGTCCACGACCGACCAGACCGCCGCCGGGGCGACACGCACAATCGGAAGGCCCGAGAAAGAAGCACGGTTCCCCGCCCAGTCACGTGCCTCGACGAGCACGGCGTAGGCTCCAGTTCGACGGGGCGGCTTCCAACCGAGGTTGTACCAGCCACCGTTCAGTGCGAACCGTTTCGTCGCGCCTACCGCCGATTTCATCTCTACCGTGGCCGGCTTGGAGAGCCAGAAGCGAACCGTACCGAGACTCGCGTTCGCGACCTTGAACGCCGGCGGCTGCTTCGCATACCCGGCGAACCTGGTTGCAGCCGCGGCGAATCTCGGGTCATCCGAACCAAGCACTCTCAGTAGCCGCACGACGTATTTCTGATAGCTGAGCGACGAGGGGTTTCTCGCCGACGAGTAGTAAGTCCAGTAGCCGGTATCGAACCGGTGCAGGTCGGTGGCGGCGGCTCGTTCCATCGCCGAAGCGAGCGTGGCGGCGGCATCGTCGGCGTTTGCGTCGGCGTAGGTCTGAAGCGAGAGCACCGACTGCAGCTGGGCGTTTAGAACGGCGACCCGGTTGAATCCGTAGAGCCTTATCCAGGGGCCCGAGGCGCGCCGGGTAACGAGCCGACCGGGTATCGCGCGGAAGGCGCCCTGCGCCGTTGTCATCAACTCCGTCGTATCTCCTTCAATGCTCTGCGCGGCGTTGGTGAATGCTTGGGCCGCTACCGCCTGCGCCATCCCAGATAGCCAGGGCGCATTCCCTCCCGAATAGTCGAAGTAGTACTCCCAGCCGATTCCGCCGCCGGGCTGCCTCACTCCGCGCTCGACCAAGGCTTGCGCCAGACGCTGCACCGATTCCATCGTCCCGCCCACAGCCTTTGCGTTCAGAGCGCCGAAGTTGGCCAGCGGGTGAAACTCGAAGCCAAGGCCCGATACGTAGCGATAAACAACACCGTCAGCGTCGGTGACGTCGGTCCCACTCGCAGGGGGCCCCTGCTTGGCGAAATAGGCGTTGTTGACGGCTAGTTGTCCCAATACAGCGCTGGCTCGCGGAGCGATCAGCTTCGCTGCCACCTGCGCCACCTGGCTCAGGTTCGCCGTCAGAGGAACGCGCCGCGCCTGCGGGAGGCGGTGGATGAGACTCGCCGTACGATTCACCGTGTGGCGGTAGCGAGCGGCACTCGTCCGGTCGATCCAGCCCTTCGCGACGGCTCGGTTGATACCGGCGAGGGCAACCTTCTGGTCGGGCAGTAGCGTGCGAGCCGGTGCCGAGCCGATAAAGACGACCATGCCCATCAGCGCTGCGATGGCACCCAGCGAGAGCCTCATAAAAAGACCGACGTCCCTTCAGCAGAGTTGTTTGTCAGAAACGGATTCGCCTCGGTCGCGGCGCTCACCTTCCTGGCGCACCGCAAACGCTCAAGCGCTCAGTCCCTTTTTTGCTTGCGCGGATGGTTTGAGCTGAGCCTCACGGGAGCGGCTGCCAGTCGGGCTGGTCGCTAGAGCGGGCGCCCGTATCGAGCTCACTAGGCACGGTGCCGTCGGAGTTCATGACGAGGAGCCGCGCGGGTTGATCGCCTGACTGCTCGGAGAACACGATCTGCGAGCCGTCGGGGGCCCAGGCGAGCGTGGCATTCTCGGCCTCATCGACGAGAGGAATCAGATTGCTTCCATTGCCATCGGTCGAGGCGATGGACTGATCGCAGGCGAAGGCGATGCGACTCCCATTAGGCGACCAGCTGGGAGAGCTAGCCCCGATCGTGTCGCAACCTGAGGACAGCTGTTCAAGCGAGCTCGACTTCACAGTGAGAGTTTTCTCGTTCAGCTTTACGACGAAAATGTTTCGGATGCCCGAGACGTTGGTTGCGACAAACGCAATCGAGTTCGAGCTGGCTTTCTTGGGCGACCAGTCTGGCTCGGATACGTGCGTAAACGTAGCCGGATCGAGCGTGAGCCCAAGCGAGGTCGGCTCGCTTCCGTCGGCGTTCGCGATCATCAGATCGAGCCCCGAGGCGACGACAAGATGCTCACCATCGGGGCTCCAGGCTGGATCGGAACCCCTCAGACCGGTCGAGCGCGGAGCTCCTCCATCCACATACTCCAAAAAGACGACACCGTCGCGCGTAAACGCCAGCCGGGTACCGTCGGGCGACCAAGTCGGGCTAGCATCGAGACGAGGCCGTAACAACCAGCGCTTGTGCTTACCGTTCACGTCCGTTCGCAGCACGAAACCACTCCAGCGATACGTTCGCCGTGTGTAGACGAGCCCGCTTTTTCCCCTTTCCCAGCTCGGCTGCAGACCCCTGGTAGCGACAAGCCGTACCTTCTTCCCGTCGCTCCTCATCGCGTAGACGCCCTTCTTCTCTGTGTAAGCGATCCAACGCCCACCCGGCGACCAGGCCGGTTGGGTCTCGTTGAGACTTGCCGTCGCCGTCAGCCGCTTGCGACCGGATCCGCTCGCCCGCATCACGAAGATATCGGTGTTGTTACCGCGCTTAGGCACTGCTACGTAGGCGAGCCTGCGTCCGTCAGGCGACCACGTCGGCTGGCTTCCCGGCCCGACCAGACGCTGCTTGCCGTTCTTTGGGTTCACGACCCAGATACTCGCGCCACGATCGAAGGCGATCAGTCCTCGCTTCGACCAACTCGGAGCGCCACCGCTGAAATCAGCATCCGCGATTTGCCGAGCGCCGGTTCGGTCGGCGTTCACTACCCAGAGGCCTTTGTGCCTGTAGAAGGCGATCTTGTGACCGTCCGGGGACCACGCCGACGCGTATGGTCGATTGGAGGTTTGCGAAAGGAAGCGCCTGACGTGAGTTCCATTGGCCCTCATCGTCCAAAGCTCGTAGCTGGACGCCGGCTTCGTCGAGACCCGCACCGAGAAGAGCATCGTTTTTCCGTCTGGCGAGGATGAGGTGAACCCTCCCTGCGGCTCGTTCGGAACCAGCCGCTCAATCTTTGTTCCGTCTGGGTTCACGGTGAAGATCGAGGGCGTCCCGTTGCGATCGTTGACGAACGCGATCTTGCCGTCGCTACCAGGGAAAGCGCCGCTTGCGCTTCCCGAGCCGATCGTCACGGCTACTACNNCGAGTACATCGCTTCGCGACCGCCATTCCGAGTGTACGCGCTCGTTGTTGGCGACGGCACCGCTCCCGTCATCATCGTCGTGTGGTTGTCTCGCTTTAGCCGGCTTTCGGCTTGCTCGATCATCTGCCCCCTTCCCCCCGGACGACCTCGAGCGTTACAGAGGAGGCTCTTCGCTCTCGACCAGCTCTTCCCAACGCTCGAGCAGCCGATCGACTCGGGCTCGAGTGGTTCGATAGGCATTCAGCTTTTCGAGATCGGCCCAATCCTCGGCCAGCTCTCGCTCGAGCGCGACGAGCTGGTTTTCCAGCCGCTCGATCTCCTGCTCGAGGCGCTCGCGCTCACGTGTGGCCGACGACTTCTTCGCTCGCTCGGGTTGTGTTTTATTCGCCTTGGCCGGCGCCTCCGGTTTCGCCGGGGCGCTCTCCTGCTCACGCGTACGTACGTAGTCGGCCCAGCGACCGTCGTAGGAGCGAAGCGCCCCTTCCTCGATCGAGAGCGTGCGCTCGGCGACGGCATCCAGCAGCGCGCGATCGTGCGAGACCAGCAAGAGTGTTCCTTCGAAAGCCTCCAGAGCCGCCTCGAGTGCCTCGCGACTCTCGAGATCTAGATGGTTGGTGGGCTCGTCGAGAACGAGGAAGTTGGCGCCCGAGGCAACAAGAACCGCCAGCGCTAGCCGGCGTCTCTCCCCTCCCGAGAGCATCCTCACTAGCTTCTCTTGCACCTCGTAGCCAGAGAAGAGGAACCGCCCGAGTAGCTTCTGAGCGTCCTGGCGCGAGAGGCCGGTGGCGGAGCGGGCGCAGTCGATCACGCTACCGCGCTCGTCCAACTCGAGCGTGTGTTGAGAGAAGAAGCCGAGCTCGACGCCGTGGCCGAGGCGAGCCGTTCCCGCCGCCGGCCGCCGCCGGCCGATTACCGTCTCGATCAGCGACGTCTTGCCCGAGCCGTTCGCCCCGACAAGGGCGACGTGCTCGTCCCGCTCGATCACCAGCTCGACACCGTCGAGAAGAGTGCGGCCGCCGGCATCCACTCTCAGCCCCTTCGTCTCGAGCACGGTCCGCCCCGAGCGCGCCGGCTTGATGAACTCGAAGCCGAGCGAGCGTCGGGCGCGAGCGGGCGCCTCCACCCTGTCCGCCTCGATTCGCGCGATCTGCTTCAGCTTCGACTGAGCCTGGCGGTGCTTGGTGCCGTAGCGAAAACGGGCGACGAAGTGTTCAAGGCGCGCGATGTCCTCGGCCTGGCGTGCGGCAACTCTGGCCGCATGTTGCTCGCGCACCGCCCGCTCCTCGCGCCAGGCGTGCCAGCGCCCGGTGAAGAAGGTGCCCCGACAATCCTCGAGTTCGAGTACACAGTTGGTCGCGGCCTCCAGGAACCAGCGATCGTGCGCCGCCAGGATGAGCGCGGCATCGAGGCGGCAGAGTTCGCTTTCGAGCCACTCGATACTGGCCACGTCGAGATGGTTGGTCGGCTCG
>PMXT01000195.1 GCA_003170995.1 Actinomycetota bacterium
GAGCTTCTGCCGGGCACCGGCAAGAATCTGCGAGACGCGCGATTCACTGACGCCGAGGCGCGTTCCGATCTCGGCTCCCTGAAGCTCATCGACGTGGACGAGCTTGAGTACCAGGCGCTCGCGTTCGGAAAGAGATGCGATTGCCTCGCGCACGATGGCCGCTCGCTCTCCCGCCAGCGTTGCCTGCTCGGGCTCGCTGACGGCCTCGTGGTTCTCGAGTGTGTCGCCAATCTCGAGCACCTCGCTGTCGTCGCCGGTACGGGCAGGAGCGTTGAGTGAGCAGAGATCGGCACGCTCGAACTCCTCGAGCTGCTTACGTATCTCGTCGAGCGAGACGTGAAGCGCATCGGCAATCTCGGTCTCGGAGGGCGCACGGCCGTTCTTGACGAAGAAATCTTCGCGTACGGAATCGACTTGGCGCGCGAAATGGCGCACCGAGCGTGAAGCCCAATCCTGGCGTCGTAGCTCGTCCATGATCGCGCCTGAGACTCGCGTCCAGGCGTACTGCTCGAAAGTCGCTCCCTTCTCGGGATCGAAGCGATCGACTGTCTCGATCAGAGCGACCAACCCGCAGGAGGCGAGGTCGTCGAGTTCGCAGTGGGAGGGAAGCTCGCGTACCTTCTTCGAAGCCAAGTAGTTGACCATCGGCGCGTATGAGAGAACAAGGCGATCACGCGCCGCACTGTCTCGCTTTGTGGCCCAAGCACGCCACAACGCCTTGGCCTCTGAGGCGCTGAGCCGCTGACCGCTAGTTACTGTGTTCATCTGGGGGACCTCCGCAAGTGGGGGAACTGCTCTAACTGTGGATCCAGCGAGGCTGTCTGGCGATTCCCGCTTTGCGCCGGCCGCTTTCCCCGTTTTCGCGTAACCGGGTTCGCGCGTTTCGGTCAGTCAGGGAGTGCCGCTGAGCATTCATTAGCCGCTCGCACTGCCGATCAGAGAGGCGTGGGAAGGCAGAAAGCAGGCAAAACTCATCCGAGCACCGTTCAAGCGGGGCTCGGTCAGCAGGGCAGCGTGGCGTATCCTTTACCACCTCGAGTCACGCTGGCGCCAAGCGGAGGTGGAACTCACACGTTGGCCGAAGGTGGGTATGTGCTCGTTGTTGATGACGAGCCACAGGTTCAGCAGCTAATAGCGCGCATTCTCGAGCGTCACGGATTTCGCTGCGAGCTAGCGTCTAGTGCTGACGAGGCGCGCAAACTGCTCGAGTCGAGAGTGGAGGGCTTCCAGCTCATGCTCTGCGACGTCAACATGCCGGGAGAGAGCGGGCTGGAGTTACTGAGCACTACGCTTGCCTCTCATCCGGAGGTGGCGGCTCTCATGGTCACGGGCGCCGACGATCCCAAAATGGCCGAGAACGCGATCGAGCTCGGCGCTTTCGGCTATCTGACCAAGCCGTTCCGCCCCAACGAGCTGATGATCAATATCGTCAACGCTCTGCACCGGCATCGGCTGGAGCTCGAGAACCGCGCTCATCGGGAGATGCTGGAGAATGCCGTCGAAGTGCGCACCTCGGCGCTCAGCGAGGCGGTCTTACACCTACAGCGCTCCGAGCAGGAGCTGCGCACGCACCAAGAGGAGACGGTTCGACGTCTCTCGAGCATGGCGGAGCTGCGCGATCTCGAGACGGGACGGCATCTGAAACGGATGAGCAGCTATTGCGAGTTGCTCGCTGAGCGTTTTGGCTTCGATCGTGAGCGAGTCGAGCTGATGCGCATCGCGAGCCCGATGCACGACGTGGGCAAGATCGGTATTCCCGACAACATCTTGCTCAAGCCGTCGACGCTCACTTCCGAGGAGCGCGAGGTAATGCAGCAGCACACGGTGATCGGCTACCGCATCCTGTCGGGGTCGGAAGCCGAGCTTCTGACTTTGGCCGCGCTGTTGGCCTGGACTCATCACGAGCGCTTCGACGGAAGCGGTTACCCGCGCCAGTTGGCAGGTGAGGAGATCCCGATCGAGGGCCGGATTGCGGCGGTCGCCGACGTCTTCGACGCTCTCACCAGCGATCGCATCTACCGCCCGGCTTTCAACGTAGAGGAGGCCGTCACGATGATGCGTGAGCAGCGCGGAGCGCACTTCGACCCAGAGGTGCTCGATCGCTTTCTCGGAGCGATGGAGAAGGTCGAGGAGATTCGTGTCGGATACGAAGACCAGTAGGCCTCCTCTTTCGAATTGTCCGATCGTCAGGGCCAGGCCTTTAGCTCTCTTCGCGTCGCCGGACACCGTAAGCGAATGAGCACCGGCGGCCTTTTCGCGCGAATTGCGGTCGCGTCCCTAAAGAGCGGCGATCGCAGTCGATAACAATGATCAAGAGAGATGAACTAGCAGCATGAGCGACGAGCGAAAACGGGGCCCGAATCGGCATCTAGAGCCGGATCCATGGCCGCACGAGCCACCTCAAGAACTTCTTGATGCGCTCGACCGCGCGGCAGCACGCCTCTCCGAGCTCGACGCTCGCGGTGTTCGTATCTCGCTTGGGTCGGGAGCCGACGGCGACCCGCTCGCGTGCGTCTCCCAGGAAGGGCTCGCATGCGAGATCGACTCCTCGCTTCTCCTTCAGCTTGTATGTGGAAGTAAGCTGAGGGTCCCGCGGATTCCCGCGGTTTGAGCGACAGGTACAAGCAGACACAGGCCGAGCATCGATGCACAAGTTGACTCCTTTGCGGGTTGCTGTCGCGGACCACGAGCCGTTCATGCGTCGATTGCTGAGCGAGTCGCTGCTCGTTCGTGGAATCGAGGTCGCGGGGACGGTCGATTCGGCGGAGGCGGCGATCGAGCTTTGTGGCCGCTCCAATCCGGACGCGCTGCTTTTCGACCTCGTCGCCGACAATATGGACGGCGTCGTCTTGATGCGCGGCTTGCGCGAAGCGGGACTGAGCACTCCCGTGATCTTGCTCGGAGGAAATCTCCGCGCTGGGCACTACAAGATCGTTGACGCGCTGATCGAGGGCGCGGTTGATTTCATCGAGCGGCCGCTTGCCTTCGACACCGTCCGAGTCTTCGTGGATGAGCTGATCACGCGTATTCGCGTGGCCTCGGATTTGACTAAAGCGCGGAAGCGTGCGCTCGAGCTCGCGGAACAACAGGAGCTACACGGGCTCATGAGTGTGCTCGCCTCGACGACGAAGCCCCGCGATCCTTCACGTGACGGTCCTGGAGCGGTTGTGATCGTCGGCTCACTCGGTGGCTGTTGGTCGCTGTCGCACCTGATTCCTGCGCTGCCACCGCGTCTCGGTCTCGGCACGGTTGTGGTGCAACAGCTCCCCGAGGGATTCACAAGCGCCCTCGCTGATCGCCTTGACCACTACTCCGTTCTCGGCGTTAAGGAGGCGCTTGGCGGAGAGCAGCTCAACCCCGGCACTGTCTACTTTGCGCGGGGAGGAAGCCATCTTCGTATAGCTGAGGACGCCAAGCTGCTCGTCTCGGTAGCGGAGCCGATCGACGGACTACGACCGCGCGCTGACGTGACGGTCAGTAATGCCGCTCGAATCTTCGGCGATCGCCTCTCGCTCGTCGTCGTGAGCGGGATGGGCAAGGATGGCCTGGATGGCGCGCGCGAGGTGAAGGAGCGCGGTGGCTGGATCATCGTCGAGGAGGAGTCGACAGCCATCGCCTCTGGAACGCCTCGGGCCATCATCGAGGCGAAGCTGGCAGACGAAGTAGTTCCCTTGGGCGGATTGGCACAGGCGGTGGCCGACGCAGCGGGAGTCTGGGGAACCTCCATGCCGCTTCCGAGCGACTACGCTTCAACGCTGAGCAGCCCGGAGAGTCCGAGCTGAGGCGCCAGGCTGCTCGTCGCTCGCGCCCATGGCGAGCCGAGAAGCACCGGAACGAAGCGAAGTCGTGAACCACGAGCAGAAGACCCCGAACGCCTCCGAGCCCGTCATCGCGGCCAGCGAGCTCACCCGTTCTTTCGGCCGCACACAGGCCGTCAAGGGCGTCTCCTTCACCGTCGGCGAGGGCGAGATCTTTGGCTTTCTCGGCCCCAACGGCGCCGGTAAGACGACCACGATCAGCATGCTCTGCACGCTGCTCGCACCCTCGGCCGGCCGGGCCACGGTGGCCGGCTACGACGTCATCAGTAAGCGGACAGAGGTGCGCCGCTCGATTGGCCTCGTGTTCCAGGATCCGACTCTCGACGAATATCTGACGGCGATCCAGAACCTCCGCTTCCACGCCTACGCTTACGGCGTTCCCAAGCACATACGCGACAAGCGCATCCGCGAACTACTGACGCTGATGGAGCTCTGGGATCGCCGTGACTCCTCGGTGCGCGAGTACTCGGGTGGAATGAAGCGCCGGCTTGAGATCTCCCGCGGTCTGCTCCACCATCCGCACATCCTCTTTCTCGACGAGCCTACTCTCGGACTCGATCCCCAGACTCGCCACCGGATCTGGAGGTACGTGCTCGACCTACGCCGGCGCGAAGGGTTGACGATCTTTCTCACCACGCACTACATGNNGACCGGATCGCGATCATCGACCAGGGCGAGATCGTCGCGCTCGATCGCCCCGACGTGCTCAAGAACTCACTCGGCGGCGATCTCGTAACACTAAGGACCGAAAACGGCGCGGCCGCGCTCGAGGAGATCTCCAGCCACTACGGGTTGACTGGATCGGTCGAGGATGACACCGTCTCCTTCAGCGTGCCGCGCGCGGAAGAGTTCCTACC
>PMXT01000109.1 GCA_003170995.1 Actinomycetota bacterium
CTGGTAGTGCGTCAAGCGGTCTGGGCGGGCACTGGCGCCGTGGATCGGCCGCTTCGGGCGTGTAGGCCTGGCGGGATAGGCCCTAACGACAACACATCGTGCTTGCCGAGCGCGGCCAGTCGGCAGAGTGCTTCTTTTTGATTCGAGTTCTAAAGAGGTGGGGATTGGAAGCTCAATTAAGCCCCCTGTCCCGCCGATACCAAAGGTAGTCTGGATCAAGGCATGAAAGCCTCGGCAAAGAAGAAAGGGCACACCCACAGGCCGGTGACGGTTCGCTTCCTCGGCCAGCAGGGTGGCGTGCCCTACGAAGTCGAGCGCACGCTCTGCGGCGACTGCCACGAGGTCATCTCGGAACGACCACTGCGCCGAGCGGCCGCCTAACGGGATTAGGCCCTGGTCGTGCTCGTAGCGCTGCTACGGGCGCTCAGGATTTTCTGCGGAAGACGGCGAAGCCCGCAGCCCCGAAGGTGATCGCAACGAGAGCGAGCGCCGCATCTATCAACCACGGGTAGCGATCGAGCAGCGACTTGGCTGGCGTCGTGGCCTCGAGCGCCCGCTCTTCGCCCAGGCGACCCGGCACCGCTCGGCCGAGGCCCAGTGCCGAGCGTGGTGCCCGGGCCAGATCGTAATCGGGCGCCTCTAGAGCGCGCGATCGCGAGCCGTAGAGCAGTCGGTAGGGAGCCGGGGATCCGCCCGCCACGTAGAGCGTCGGTGGGTCGGCGAGCACGCGCACGGTAAGAGCTCCCAGTGGCTTGTCGTCGCCGTTATCGATCCGAAGACGCAAGAAGCGTGTCTCGGCGTCAACGGCAATCGTGCCCTGCGCGGCGCCCGTAAAGCGGAATAGGCGCCCCTCCGCAAGGGAAGACCAGGAGACGCCACGGCTCGAGCCCAAGATCTCCAACGGTCTCTCGTAAACAGACGTCGCCGCCCGCACGTCGAGCAGCGTCACCGGCAAGCGATAGCCGAGGTCGAGCGTCACGACCGTTGACCGCCCCCGCTCTTTGCGAGTTGTCGAGCTGGGCTCCCAGACACGGTACTGCTGCTGACTCGCAGTCTGCCGGCGGACTGTCGCGGAGGTGATTCCGGGTAATCCACGCGCGCGCAACTCGAGGTAGCGGAGATCGCTCGGTCTGAAGACGACGACAGTCGAGCGTGAATGGGTAGCGCCGCTCAAGTCGTAAACGACCGTCCGTCCGAGAGTGCGAAAACTTCCCCGCTCATCGCTGCCGAGCACTTCTATCTTGCTGACGAAGTTCGATCCCGGTATTCGCAGGTCGATTCGATTGACGACGCTGCGGCTGGTTCCGAGATCGAGCAGGGCGACCAGGACGCCGTTCTCCCGACCAACGTCTATCAGCGGTACCGACCGAGCTCGAGGCGCTGCGATCTCGGGCGCGGTGCGCCAAGGAACCTGGGCTCCACGTGCATCGAGAACGCGAATGTCGCTCAGATCCGTTCGGGCGTGCCCGAGTAGGGGTGCATCGAGCCTGACAAGCAGCGGCTGACCGGCTACGCCAGAAAGTGTCCGCTCGTAGCGGAAGCTTCCCGGATCGATCTTCTGCGAGGCACCGGCTGTTGTTACCGCGACCATGGCGAGCGAAGCGAGCGAGATCGCAGTTGCAATCGAGCGCCTCATCTGCCCCCCACTTTCTTCTTGTCGTTGGCTGCGGTCAATCGCTGGTAGAGGAAGGTGGCTGCGAGCAACAGTACGCCAAGACCGATCAGCGAAATAACTCGCGCCATCTGCTCCAGCGAAGCGAGGTCGTAGATGAAGACCTTTCCCGTGGCCAGCACGAGCAGACAGAGGCCGCCACGAAGAATCCATGTGTCGCGGCGTATTAGCCCGGCCGTCAGCGAAGCGAAGCCGCACAAGGCCCAGAAGATGCTCAACAGCATCTGGCCGATCTGCGTCCCTCCCGTCTCGCCCGAGGGCGCGACAGTCACGATCAGCGCCGAGCCGAGATAGAGCACGGCGACCACGGCGGCGGCGAACACCAGTCCGCGTACGGTGCCTTCCTCCTCCTCGTCGAGCCCGGTCACGCGAAGCGAGCGCGCGACGATGATCCAGCCCACCGCAACGACGAGCAGAGCCGCGAACTGCATGCCAACATGGTTGAGCCCGTGATCAAGAGCGGCATTCGGCGGAACGTCGAAGGCCAGGATGTGAATGCTCGCCAGGGTGAGAAGTACCGCCGAGGCGNNTGCGCGAGTGCGAGCGCGACCCAGGCGACCGGAAGCAGCCACCCGCTGAGCGCCACCTCGAGTGCGAGCGCGACGAAGACGATCGAGACGCCGTCGAGAAGCGGCGTGGCGATCTCGGGCAGCTGCCGAGGGAAGAGCCGCGCCACGACAACGGCCGAGACGGCAACGACCAGGAGCGCGACGATCGCCGTCGTGTCGGCTCTCGTACCGGTAGCTCCGTGGCCGACCCGGATCAGCTCGTAGTAGACCGCGCGCGCGCCGGCGAGTGCCAGAAAGCCAATCGCCCCGGCAACCGCTCGCTTGCTTTCGGTCCGTCTGGAAAGCCAGGCCAGAAGCGCCGCCTCGACGGCCCAGCCGCTGACGAGCGCGGGCCCATCGAGCGCGAGCGCAACGCCGATGGCCGAAAGCCCGATCCCGATCGCCACCGACAGTAGAGCGATCTCTCTCGCCGAGGACCAGCGCCACGCGATGACGAATCCGAGCGCCACGTGAAGCGCGGCCATCGCGATCACCCAGGTCGTGGCGGCGTTGCCTGAGATTTCGGATTTCAGAAGCGCGTAGCCGACGCCGGATGTTACGACGACGTTCGAGAACGCAAGCATTGCGCTCGGTACGCGCAGACTCTTTGTTGCGACGCGCAGGTCGTAACCGATGGCCGCCACCAGGTAGAGCAGCCAAAACGCGAGTAGGACAGCGAGAGTGCGATAGAGGTGTTGCTCGTAGCTGCCGTGAATCCAGAGCAGTAGCTGGGGAAGGCTGACGAAATAGGCTAGCGTCGCCAACCAGGGCCAGCGTTCCCAGATCACAACCGCGATCGCGCTCATCAGCGCCAGAGCCATGAACACGAGCGCCGAAAGAGACGCTCCGGCATCGACGAGAACGGGCGCCACCAGTGCGCCCACGATGCCGATTCCGGCGATCTGGACAGACTGCCAGCGAACTGCGATCGCGCTCGCCACGACTCCAACCAGAGCGGCGATGAGAAAGCCTTCGACCGGCGTTACGAGATGGTAGAGCGTCGTCGACGCGGTCAAGCTTGCGTACTGGGCTGCGATCGCCGCCGCAACCATGATCTTTGCCGTCTGCGTTCGTCCTCTTCGTTCATGGAGCCAAACAGCCGCTACCAGCAGCGCCGTCGAGCCGAGGAAAGCGAGCAGAACTCGCATCCCCTCCCCGATCCATCCGCGCTGGGCTCCGTTGTGTATTGCCATCGTCACGAAGAAGACGACTCCGAGCACGACCGCGATGCCTCCGACCCAGGCCAGAAGCCTGCCCCCGAGTAGTTGCTCGAGATCGATCTCGTACTCTCGCGGAGCTGGCGGCGGCGCCGGCTTATCCGCGTAAGGCTTGGGTTTCCACACGTATGGGACAACCGGAGCGACAGGCGCGGCGCTCACTACCGGTTCAGGTGCCGGTTGAGAAACCTCGTCCTGCTCGAGCTTGTTGATGCGACTCTCTAGCGCCCCGAGAGAGCGTCCGAGCGCTTCAATCTGCTTCTCGAGATCAGTTTCGTTTGATCGCATTACTGCTATATAACACGTCTGATATCGAAGGTCAACCCGAATGTTGACCGTGAGTCAATTCGTCTTTTTGCGCTCGCCTCTAGAGTTCCTCTATGTCGCCCTTTCACTTCTTCACCGAGGTGACCGTCCGCTTCGCCGAGACCGATGCGGCCGGGATAGCTCATCACTCCGTGTTCCTCGTTTGGTTCGAGGTCGCCCGAGTCGCTTATCTCGCCGAGCACGCCGGCGGTTACCAGGCGCTCCGCGATCAGGGAATCGAGTCGCCGGTCGCGGAGATAAACGTTCGCTACCTCGCTCCGGCTCGCTTCGACGAGAAGCTGCGTGTCTACGTCCGCTGCTACGACCTTCGCGGCGCCCGCTTCCGCTGCCAGTACATGGTCGAGCGAGACGGTGAGCGCTTAGCCGAGGGCTCGAGCCTGCACGCGCTCGTGAATGCGCGCACGCTGCGGCCGACGCGCATGCCAGCCTGGTTGAAAGAGGCGCTAATCAAAGCCGAGTCGAAAGGACGTCGAGATGAACTGCCCCGCCTGCACTCGTGAGCTGACGAAGCTGACGGCCGGCCCGATTGCGGTCGATGTCTGTGCCGGAGGTTGTGGTGGAATCTGGCTCGACCATTTCGAGCTCACGAAGATCGACGAACAGAGCGAGTCGGCGGGAGAAGCACTGCTCGACGTCCCCCGCGACTCGTCGCTTTTGGTCGATCTCGAGCGGCGCCGAACCTGCCCCAAGTGCGAGCCGGAGATGGTGATGATGCGGCATTTCACGAGTGTCACTCGCAAGGTCACCATCGACGAGTGCCCGGGCTGTGGCGGCATCTGGCTGGACGCGGGCGAGTTGAAAGGGATCCGGAGCGAGTTCCCAAGCGACGAAGCTCGTCAGGAAGCTGCTCGGAAAGCCTTCTCGGAGATGTTCGACGCTCAACTCACCGATGAGCAAGCGAAAGACGAGGTCGAGCTCGAGCGCGCCCGGAAGTACGTTCACACCCTCCGCTTCATCTGTCCCTCGACCCACCTGCCAGGAAAGCAGGACGGCGGCGCCTTCTAGCCGGTAGAGGTCGTGTCGGTCGTGGTGGTGTCGGTCGTGGTGGTATCGGTCTTGCGCTTCCCTTTGTTCTTCTTGGCGTTCTTGGTACCGACACGCACGACCTTGGGCGATGACCGGTAGGTCGAGTACCAGGTGTGGTCGTACAACAGCTTGCCGCCCGCGCTGTAGACGCGCCTGCGAACGTGAGTCGAGCTGGAGGACTCTCCCGGATCATCTACGACCTCCGTCCCCACGGCCAAGTTCGGATCGAGAATCCTCTTCACCGGCGGCGGCCCGTTGATGTGGAGCGGCGCCGTCTCGGAGACGACCTTGCGGTGTTGAGGCGTTCCGTACAGAGCGACGAGGAGCGTGTCGTAGCTCGAAAAGGTGCGAATCAAGAGCCAGTGGCCGGTGTCGTTTCGAAACTTGAGATCGGGGCTGGGCCAGTTCACCGTAGCGTCTCGTCCAAGTGGGTAATGGCTGATATAGAGAGCGTGGTTCACTCTCTCCATTATTGGGAGACCCGCTTCGAAGGCGGCATTGAAGGCCGTGGTCGAAACCTGGCAAATACCCCCACCCAAGGCGTCGACCAGCTGACCGTTGACGATCTGTGGCGCGATCAGAAAGCCCTTTGCCGCGCTGCGCTGGCCCGTCGTCTTGTTGAACGAGAAGACCGCGCCAGGGGCGATAAGCTTGTTGTCGATCAGCTTGGCCACCAGCTGGACGTTGTGAATGCGGTTCGCCGTCCCGCTGAATAAGGTCTCGTAAGAGCCGACTAGCCCGTTGATGCCCAACGCTTTGGCTTGCTCGGTCGTCCGGCTCGGTTGCGCGGTCTTCATCGCCAGGGTGGCCAGCCGGCTCGTGTGATCGAGAGCGGCGCGCAAGATCGCTTTCGCCGTCTTTTCGCGATCGAGCACTCGACCGACACGCGCCGGGACGACGCGGACGCTTCGATCGGAGACCGCGAACGTGGCACTCCTGGCAGGCCGATCGAGCCGCTTGGCGAGGGAGGCGAGGAAAGCATTGGCTTCGCTACCGCCGATGCTCAGGTTCCGCTCCCCATCGTGCGGGAACACGAGCATCTTCTCTATCTGGGCCGAGGAAATGCTCCAGCGCACCGCTCCCAGATTGAGCAACACACGTGCCGAGACGGCAGTACGAACCTGACCCGCGACGCGCACGAGGTCTCTACGGCTCACGCTCGGCACGGCCACACGCACCGGCAGCGTAACCGTGTTGCGAGAGAGCGACCCGAGCGCGCTGACGACGATCTCGGTCGCCCGCTTCCTATCCAGTGCCCGGCCCTCGTGCCCGGGAACAACCTTGGCCCGCGAGCCATCGAGGACGAGCGCCGGCTCGCGGGCGGGCTTGTCTACGCTCCGTGCGATCATTGAGAGAAGCCTGCTCAGCGCCCGCGCCGATAGCTTCGAAGACGGCTTGACGTGACTGCCGAAGAGGCGCATCTCCAGGCGTTTGAAGCCACGTATGGGCCCGACTCCATCGCCGTCGCGGCGCGCTTCGGCAATGGCCGCGTTCCAGTCGATGATGATTCCGAGCTGGGCGGGCGCGACCTCGAAGCGCTTGCCCTCGGCAACGAACTCAACCGGCACCCAGGTGAGCTTTGCCGAAGCCTTCTCTAGTTTTTGGCGCGCCTGAGCCGACGTCAAGCCGCTCACATCGATACCCGCAATCTCAACCCCGGCGGCGATGCGATCGGGCGATCCCGCGAACGCAAAGCCAACGAGAGCGAGCACAGCAAGCACCACGATCGCTGGCGCAAGCAGTTTCAGCGAACGAGGCGAACGGCGCTTTCGGCGCCGGG
>PMXT01000062.1 GCA_003170995.1 Actinomycetota bacterium
CATGCGCTTGGTGTACTGGGCAATGTCCAGCTCGTGGGTGACCATGACGATGGTCATGCCCTGGTCGTTCAGCTTCTGGAAGACGCCCATGATATCGACGCTGGTGCGACTGTCGAGGTTGCCGGTTGGCTCGTCGGCGAACATCACGGTCGGGCGCAGCACCAGGGCGCGGGCGATCGCGACTCGCTGCTGCTCGCCGCCGGAGAGCTCGGACGGGCGGTGCTTGCGCCGGTTGGCGAGCCCGACCTTGCCCGTGATTTCGTCGAGCCAGTCCTTGTCGATATCGCGTCCGCCCACCTCGAGCGGCAGCACGATGTTCTCCTCGGCGGTCAGCATCGGCAGCAGGTTGAAGAACTGGAAGATGAAGCCGACATGCTTACGCCTCAACTTGGTTAGGGCCGTGTCGTCGAGCGACGTGATCTCGGTGCCTTCGATCTCGACCGTGCCCGAGCTGGGCTTGTCGAGCCCGGCGAGGATGTGCATGAGCGTCGACTTGCCGGAGCCCGAGGGGCCCATGACGGCCGTCAGGCGGCCGGCCGGAACGTCGACTGAGACGCCGCGAAGCGCGTGTACCGCGGTGTCGCCTTCGCCGTAACAGCGGGTGATGTCGACCGCATGTACGGCGATGCCGTCGCGCTTCGCGCTCTCATTCTCGAATGTTTTCGAAACTTCGGTGCTCATACGTTCCTCCTAGATACCTGGCGGCGGCTGCGTCCCAGCGCCAAGGCGATAGTAGCCATTGCTCTATGGCGGATATTTCTCAGGTCGGTCGAGGCGTTCGTTCTAAGAGCTCGAATCAGAATGACGACCTGTTGACTGGGTGTGGTCGGTGGATGCGATGCTAGGACGCAGGGAGTGCCCGTAGCGGGACTACGGGTGCGACTGAGGACGACGCAGCGCGCCGCCGAGCGCGGCCAGGCGACAGAGTGCTTCTTCTCGATTCGAGTTCGAAGCCGAGAAGGATGAGCGTCTCCACAACATTCAGGTGCGAGGCGCGCCGGGCAGGGAGGGTAGCGGTCAGTATCCCTGCGACAACGGTTGCCAGAGTGAAGGCAATAAGCGGCGTCAGCGGCGGCTGGAAAGACGGAGCCGTGAGGGCTGAACGCGATGATGCCCGTCGTCGCCAGGAAGACACCGATCGGCGCCGTCTCCCCGCGTTCTTCATTCGGTAGGTCGGCGAGTATCGCCGCCGGCTCGATCGCGCCTTGCAGCCGTATCGATCTCACCCTCCCTGCATTCGGTTGGCGTACCGGAGACTTCCTTGCTGGTCGCGAAGCCGAAATGGGGTGGACTCGTGTGCGGGCGTGCGGTCAACCACACTCCGCCGCCGCGGCCAGTTCGAGACCGAGTCTGGCCGGTTATTAACGACCGGCCAGGAAGAAGGCGATGACGAGCATCCCGTAGCCGGCGAGGAGCGCACCGCCGCGCAAGCGGCTGGAACGACCCTGCGCAAGCAGCACTCCGACGAGCGCCGTCGACAGCGCCAGCGCCACGATCTCGACCGGGCGGAAGGAGAGCGCGAGCGGCTTGATCAACCAGGAGACGAGCGCGACCGCCGGAATTACGAACACGGCCACCTGGGCGGCGGAAGAGAGAGCGATCTCGGAGGCCAACTTGACGTGCCCACGCGAGGCCACGACCACTGCACCTCCGTGCTCGGCGGCGTTACCGGCTATGGCGACGATGACGGCGGCGACGAAGAACTCCGACAGGTGGGCGTGCTTGGCAAAGGCGTCGATGGTGCCCACGACGATCTCAGCGACGAAAGCCGTCACGACGGTGGCGGCAGCCAGAGTGGTGAGCGAGAGTGGGAGAGACCAAGCCTCGATGCGCTCGGGGAGGTCGGAGACATGAAGGAGGTGATGGCGCCGGAGCGCGCGCCAGGCGACCACGAGGTAGCAGACGAGTAGCGCGATCGAGATCGGTACGCTCGAAAGCGCCGTCACGTGCCGGGAGGACTGGCCCGTCCAGGCGAGCGCCGCCGGAATCAGGAAGAGCAGCACCGAGAGACTGACGAGCGCTAGCCAGGTGAAAGACGAGACGCGGTCGATCTTGCCGTTCCTTCCGACCACAAGCGAGGCTCCGAGAACCAGGAGCAGGTTGCTGACGATGCTTCCGGTCAGCGACCCGCGCACGACGCCGGTGAGCCCGTTCGACACCGCAAAGAGCGCGATGATCAACTCGGGCGCGTTGCCGAAGGTGGCGTTGAGGAAGCCGCCGATGCCGGCGCCCGTGTGCCTGGCCACGTGCTCGGTCGCCTCGCCGATCAACCAGGCGAGCGGCACCAGCGAGAGCGCGGCGAGAGCGAAAAGGAACGTCTTCGAGGCAGCCGAGGTGGCGTCGAGAGCGATGACGAGGGGGCCCAGCGCGAGTCCCAACCAGAGGAGACGGCGGATCACAGGCGCACCCTACAGGGATGAAGAGCGAGGATGAACGCCGAATTTCCCCCGGCTCAGTGTGAGCGAATCCGCGGAGAGCCAAGCCGACCGTGCTGGTTCATTCTCGACTCGAAGTTGGCACACACTCGGGCTTGTCGGACAGGCATCGTGCGATGACCCCGCGGCCGGTTTGTTTGAGCGCCAAGCGGAAGAACGTGATGTCGGTTCGTACGCCGGAAAAGGAGCGTCGATCGAAACGCGACGGCATTTCGACTAGCTAAGTATCCGAGTTCTGTCAAGGCTTGCGGAGCGAGTATGCGGTACGCACAATCGATGTATGTACGAGCAACTTCGCGAGGTCGTCGCCCTGCCTCTCAGACCACAGGACGAGCCGGAGTGCCGTCGCTGCGAAGTGCATTGCGACAAGATCGTCTACCCCGGCGCCTGTATCGCGCGCTCGTGCCCGTTTCTCTATGCCTACGAGGCCTTCGGACACACCTACGTCGGCTGTATGCAGAAGATCTACGGAGTCGAGATCGATCTCGAACTGCTGCGGCTTGCGGAGCAGGCAAAGGGCTTCGGCGCTATCAAGGCCAAGCGCGAGCCGCTACCCATGTGCAAGGCGGAAGTCGACTCCTGCTACGCGCATCGGCGTGACAGGCTTGGTTGCCGCAATCCGGAGTTTCACGAGCTACCCGTCGGCGAACCGACCTTTCGCGTGATTGCTCGCGTCCGGCAGGCCTAGGAGCGCGTTTCAAATGAAGCGCTCCACCGCCTGATCGCGCTCGGCTGGTCGTCAATTGAAACGAACTCTGAGGGCTTCGTCGGCACCGAAGTGTTCTGCGTTCTGAGCAGGCAATTGTTTGCGCTCTAGATTGACACGGTTTCGGCACACCGGCGTGCGTCTTTTGGGCATTCGGGACGGTACTGTGGGACAATCCCGCGGGCGGGTTTTTCTGAGCGCCAAGCGAAACGAAGCACTCCATCGCCTGGCCGCGCTCGGC
>PMXT01000179.1 GCA_003170995.1 Actinomycetota bacterium
CCGGCCTCGACCAGCGTCTCGAACCCGGCCTGCATCAGCCGGGTGGCGCCGCCGCAGAGAACCGCCTGCTCGCCGAAGAGGTCCGACTCGGTCTCCTCGGCGAAGGTGGTCTCGAGCAGACCGACGCGGGCGCTACCGATGCCCGCTCCGTAGGCGAGCGCCTTGGCCAGAGCGTTGCCCGAGGCGTCCTGGTGCACGGCGACGAGCGCGGGTACGCCGGCGCCTGCTTCATACATCTCGCGCACGCGATGCCCGGGCGCTTTGGGGGCGACCATGATCACGTCGTGACCGGCTGGCGGCTTGATGTAGCCGAAGTGGATGTTGAAGCCGTGCGCGAACAGGATCGTCGCGCCGGGCTCGAGGTTGGGCTCGATGTCGGCGGCGTAGATGATTCGCTGGAGGTGATCGGGCAGCAGGATCATCACAAACGCCGCGCCGCGCGTGGCCTCGGCGGCGGTCTTGACGGGTAGCCCGGCCTCGACCGCTCTATCCCAGGCAGCGCCGCCCGGTGCCTCCGCCACCTCGACCTCTATTCCCGAGTCGCGAAGGTTGAGCGCGTGCGCGTGGCCCTGGCTTCCGTAGCCGATAATGGCGACTTTCCCGGAGAGGAGTGAGAGGTCGCCTTCGCGGTGAATTGTCGCCATGATCTTTCCCTTTCTCTTTCTTTACGCGGTGTTCTCGAGAGTCTCTAGTTCTAGTGTCTGACGGCTCGACTGAGGCCGATGCGGCCGGTACGCACCATTTCCTTGATTCCGTAGGGTCGCACAAGCTCCTCGAAAGAGTCGAGATCCTCGGGATGCCCGACCATCTCGAACACGATCTCTTGCGGCCCGAGGTCAGAGACACGAGCGCCGTAGTGATCGGCGAACGCCATCAGCTCGCCTCGTCGCTCCGGCGGAGCCGCCACGGTGAAGAGGGCTATCTCACGCTCGACGGCATCGTCGGGGGTGAGCTCGGTGATCCTCAGGACGTTGACGAGCTTGTGAATCTGCTTGGTGATCTGCTCGAGTGAGTGCTCGGCGCAATCGACGCGAAGCGTGATACGCGATACGCCCTCGCGCTCGGTCTGCCCGACGGCGAGCGACTCGATGTTGTAGCCGCGTCGTGCGAACAGGTTGGAGATGCGCGAGAGCGCACCCGGCTTGTCCTCGACTAGAACTGAAAGCGTGTGCTTCATCTCGCCTCGACCTCCTTCACCTTCTCGTGACTGCCGTATTCGATGATGTCAGCCGCCGAAGCGCCGGCCGGGATCATCGGGAAAACCTTCTCCTCTTCGCTGCAGAGCACGTCCACCACGACCGAACGACCTGCCGCGTTCTCCGCAAGCGCCCGCTCGAGCGCAGGTGCAATCTCGTCACTGCTGGTGACGGTCACCGCCACGGCCCCGAAGGCCTCGGCCATCTTGGCGTAGTCAGGGATCGGACCCGTCAGATCGGTCTGGGAGTAGCGCTCGCCATAGAACATCTCCTGCCACTGGCGAACCATGCCGAGATAGCCGTTCCTGATCAACACGACGATGATCGGAAGCTTGTGAAGCGTTGCCGTGGTCAGCTCCTTCGAGGTCATCTGGAAGCAGCCGTCACCGTCGATGCAGATCACTGTCGCGTCGGGCCGTGCCGCCTTCGCGCCCACGGCTGCCGGAATGCCGAAGCCCATCGTCCCGAGACCGCCGGAAGAGATGAAGGAGCGCGGCAGGTTGCAGCTCAAATACTGCATCGCCCACATCTGGTGCTGGCCGACGCCGGTCGTCCAGACGATGTCGTCGCGTCCCTCGGTCGCGTCGCGGACCGCCTCGAGCACCTCCTGTGGCTTGATCTGATCGCCGCGCTCGTAGCGGAGCGGGAACTCCTCTTCCCACTTCTCGATTCGATCGAGCCATTCGGTCGGCCCCTCGTATCCCTCCGGCATCTGCTTGTTCAGCTCGACGACTAATCGCGCCAGCGCCGGCTGGAGTGGGGCACAGATCGGGATCTGAGCCTCGCGGATCTTGCCGATCTCGGCCGCATCGACCTCGAAGTGGATGACCTTCGAATTGGGGGCAAAAGCAGACACGTTTCCGGTCACCCGATCGTCGAAGCGGGTGCCCACGGCGATCACGAGATCCGCTCGATTGAGCGCCAGGTTCGAGTACTTCATGCCGTGCATGCCCGGAACGCCCGCGTGGAGCGGATGCGAGTCGGGGAAACCGCCCTTGCCGGTCAGAGTCGTCACGACCGGAATGTTGGTGAGCTCTGCGAGCTCGAGCAGCTCGGCGCAAGCCTCGCCGTTGATGATTCCGCCGCCCACGTAGAAGACCGGCTTGTCGGCCTCGAGGATCGCCTTCGCGGCAGCCATGATCTGGCGGTGGTTCACCTTCCTCGCCGGATTCCAGCCCGGCAGATCGACGTGGTCGGGGTACTTGAAGTCGAGCTCGGCGATCTGAGCGTCCTTGGTGATGTCAACGAGCACAGGGCCACAGCGCCCGGTCTGCGCGACGTGGAACGCCGCCTTGATGGTCGCCGGGATCTCACTGGCCTTCTGCACCAGCCAGGA
>PMXT01000159.1 GCA_003170995.1 Actinomycetota bacterium
AACTGCACCAACTGCGGACCGCGCTTCACGATCGTGCGCTCGGTTCCTTACGACCGCGCGAACACGACCATGGCCTCGTTCGAGATGTGCGGGCGTTGCCGGCGCGAGTACGAAGACCCGGTCAACCGCCGCTTCCACGCCGAGCCGATCTGCTGCCCGGAATGCGGCCCCAGACTCTCGCTCGACCTGGAGCAGGCCGTCTCGCTGCTTCGCCAGGGGAAGATCGTCGCCATCAAGGGGCTCGGCGGCTACCACCTGGCCTGTGACGCGGCGAACGAGCAAGCGGTCGCCAGGCTCAGGGAGAGAAAGCGCCGCGAGGAGAAGCCGCTCGCCGTCATGACCTCCGAGCCCGAGCTGCTGGTCGAGCTGGAGCCTGACGAGGAGGCACTACTGCGCTCGGCCGAGCGCCCGATCGTGCTTGCCCGCCGTCGTTCCGAGGCGCCCGTGGCACCGTCAGTGGCCCCGGGTACCAAGTGGCTCGGCCTGATGCTTCCCTACACGCCTCTGCATCACTTGCTCTGCGCCGACTTCGCAGGCGCCCTGGTGATGACGAGCGGGAACCTCTGCGACGAGCCGATCGCCTTCCAGAACGAAGAGGCCGAGCGCCGTCTCGGTGGAGTCGCCGACGCCTTTCTCTCGCACGACCGTCCGATCGAGCGCCGCTGCGAGGACTCGGTCGTGCGCGCGGCATTTCCGATCCGCCGCTCGCGCGGCTACGCGCCGGCAGCTCTTCCACTCCCGGTTCCGGCGCGGGCGCCTCTGGTCGCGACCGGCGCCGAGCTGAAGAGCACTTTCTGCGTCGTTCGCGGAGAAGAGGCCTTTCTATCGCCGCACCTCGGCGATCTCGACAGCGAGCTCGCCTACCGAGCCTTCCGCGCCGACCTCGATCTCTACCTGCAGATGCTAGGGGTCGAGCCGGAGCTGGTGGCCTGCGACCTGCACCCCGACTACCTCGCCAGCAAGTGGGCGCGTGAGCAGGAGCTGGAGTTGCTCGAGGTGCAGCACCATCACGCCCATGCCGTCGCCTGCCTGGCCGAGAACGGCGAGACCGGCCCGGCGCTGGCGCTCGTTCTTGACGGCACCGGCTACGGCACTGACGGGACGATCTGGGGCGGCGAGCTACTGCGCTTCGACCTGGCTGGCTTCGAGCGTGTGAGCCATCTCGATCCCGTGCCGTTGCCCGGCGGCGAGGCGGCGGTACGCGAACCCTGGCGCGTCGCGGCCGCCTACCTCGAGCGGGCGGAGAGGCCGGTTCCCTTCCCGGGCTGGCCGCGTGTGCGCGAGAGCTTGAAGGTGAACGCCCCGCTTTCCTCGGGCGCCGGCAGGCTGTTCGACGCCGCCGCGGCGCTCCTCGGTGTACGCGAGCGGGTGAGCTACGAGGGCCAGGCGGCGATCGAGCTGGAGCAGCTGGCCGGACAGGTCGAAGTGGAGCCGTACATCTGCCGCCACGAGGACGGGCGCATCCTCGGCGTCGATCTCATCGCCTGCGTCCACGATGATCTCAAAGCCGGGCGCAACCGGGCCGAGATCGCGGCCGCCTTCCACGAAGGAGTCGCGCTCGCCTTCGCCGAGGCCTGTGCCCGCGCGGCCGAGCCAAGAACGGTCGTACTCTCGGGCGGCTGCTTTCAGAACCTGCGCCTGCTCGCGAGCGTGCGCCGGCGCCTCGAGGAACTGGGTTTCCGCGTTCTAGCCCACCGCCTGCTTCCTCCCAACGACGCCTGCATCTCCTTCGGCCAGGCGGCCATCGCTGCGTACTCTGTGTCCTGATCGCTCATGTGCTTAGGGATTCCAGCTCAGTTGGTCGAGATCGTCGACCCCAAGGCCAAGACGGCCAAGGCCGAGATCGGCGGCGTGCGCCGCATCGTTTCCTGCGCGCTGTTGGAAGGCGAGGCGCAGGTGGGCGAATGGGTACTCGTCCACGTCGGCTTCGCGCTCGACCGCATCGACGAGGAGCAGGCGGCCGAGACGCTGCAGCTTTTTAGCGACATGGGCGAGGCCTACGAACGGGAGCTGGCGGAAATCCGCAAGAGCGCGGAGGGCGCCGCGTGAAATACGTCGACGAGTTCCGCTCGGGCGAGCTGGCGCGGGCGCTCGCGAGTGAGCTCGCCGAGGCGATGCCGCCGGGGCGCGAGCTGGCGTTGATGGAAGTCTGCGGCGGGCACACGCACGCCATCTACAAGCACGGCCTGGACGAGCTGCTTCCGCCCGGGCTGGAGCTGGTGCACGGCCCCGGCTGCCCCGTCTGCGTGATCCCGGTCGGACGCGTCGACGACGCCGTGGCCCTCGCGCTCGAGCCGAACGTCATCTTCACCACCTTCGGCGACATGATGCGCGTGCCCGGCAGCAAGGGCTCGCTGCTCGACGCCCGCTCGCGCGGAGCCGACGTGCGCATGGTCTACTCACCGTTGGATGCGCTCGAGCTGGCGCGCGCCAATTCCCAACGCGAGGTGATCTTCTTCGCCATCGGCTTCGAGACGACGGCGCCCTCCACCGCCGTGACGCTTCTCCAGGCCCGGGCGCAAGGGATCGGGAATTTCTCCGTCTTCTGCAACCACGTCACGATCGGGCCGCCGCTAAAGGCGATTCTCGACGCGCCGGAGCTGCGCCTCGACGGACTGATCGCACCCGGGCACGTCTCGGCGGTTACCGGCTCGCGCGTCTACGACTTCATCGCCGCGGAGTATGGACGCCCGGTCGTCGTGGCCGGCTTCGAGCCGCTCGACATCCTGCAGTCGGTGCTGATGTTGGTGCGCCAGCTCGCCCAAGGCCGCGCTGAGGTCGAGAACCAGTACACCCGCGTCGTGCGCGAGCAGGGAAACCCGCGCGCCCTGGAGGCGATCGAGCAGACGATGGAGCTGCGCGACAGCTTCGAGTGGCGCGGACTGGGCTCGATCCCGCGCAGCGGACTGCGCCTGCGCGAGGAGTTCTCCGAGTGGGACGCCGAGCGGCGCTACGCGGTGCCGGGTGTCAGCGTCCCCGACCACAAGGTCTGCCAGTGCGGCCAGGTGCTTCGCGGCCTGGTCAAGCCCTGGGAGTGCAAGGTCTTCGGTAACGCTTGTACGCCGGAGAGCCCGATCGGCACCTGCATGGTCTCTTCCGAGGGGGCGTGCGCGGCGTATTACCACTACGGACGCAACCGGCCGAAGCGCCTATCTCGGTAGGAATGCGCGGCCGAGGTGGTCGAAGCGTGGATGTCAGGCGTCGACCGAGCCGAGAGGGCGTACTGGTTGTGCGGTGAACGGTTCGGGCGGCGACTGGCACCGCGAATCAGCCGCATTGGTCGTGTAGGCCTGGCGGGATAGGCGCCATGCGCGGTACCGTGGCCACGTGAGCGAGCGCCGATCGAAAGCCGCGGCAGGGCGTCGGCGCAAGCCGCGGCTACTAAACGAGCGCATCACACTAGTACACGGCGCCGGCGGCAAGGCCACCCGCAATCTTGTCGAGGCGCTCTTCCTCGGGGAGCTCGGGAACCCGCTGCTCGCGCCGCTAAGCGACTCGGCGCTGCTCGAGGCGGGCGGAGCGAAGCTCGCTTTCACCACCGATGCGCACGTGGTTCAGCCGCTCTTCTTCCCGGGCGGGGACATCGGCTCGCTGGCCGTGAACGGCACCGTCAATGACATCGCCGTCTCCGGGGCGCGCCCGCTCGTGCTTTCCGCCGCTTTCGTGCTGGAGGAGGGATTGCCGATCTCGGATCTGCGCCGCGTCGTTGCCTCGATGGCGGAGGCCGCACGCGAGGCGGGAGTCGTGGTCGCGGCCGGCGACACCAAGGTGGTCGAGCGTGGGCGCGGCGATGGGCTGACCGTGACCACGGCCGCCATCGGCCTCGTTGACGAGCGCGTCTCGCTCGGCGCCGAGAAGGTTCGGCCCGGCGACAAGGTGATCGTCTCGGGCACGCTCGGCGATCACGGCATGGCGGTGATGATCGCGCGCGGCAACCTCGAGCTGGAGGTGGAGATCGCAAGCGACAGCGCCTCGATCTACCCGCTGGCCGAGTCTCTCTTCACGCTCGGCGAGGATTTACGCTGGCTGCGCGACCCCACCCGCGGCGGCCTGGCGACGACGCTGAACGAGTTGACCGAGGCGAGCGGCCTGTGCGTGGTTCTGGACGAGAAGGCTCTGCCCGTGCGCGAGCAGGTGGCGGCCGCCTGCGAGATCCTCGGTCTCGATCCGCTCTACGTGGCCAACGAGGGCAAGCTGATCGCGATCGTGGCCGCCGATCGGGCCGAGCAAGCGCTGGCGACGCTACGTGCCCACCCGCTCGGGGCCGAGGCGCAGATAGTCGGCGAGGTCGAGCCCGAGCCAAAAGGTCTCGTCTTGCTGCAGACGGCGTTCGGCGGCAGCCGCGTGGTCGACATGCTCGCCGGCGATCCGCTGCCGCGGATCTGCTGAGCGACACTCTCGAGGCGATAGTTGACACACTTTCGTCACCTCTTGACCTTGACACGCCGGGCTTTCTCTGACCGGTGTCTGACACCAGGTATTGGCGGTGGACATGCTGGTCGGCGATCCGCTGCCGCGCATCTGTTAACGCTTTCGAAGCGGCCGTAGCGCCGAGTTTCGCTTCGAAACTTGCCGGGCAAACAGAAGCGGTGTCGATGAAGATCTTTGCCGGCGTCGCGCTCACGACCGTGCTCCTCGCGGCCGCCTACAGTGGCCTGGCGATCTCGGCCGGCTCGGCTCGCGTCAATGTAGCGGTGAAGCCCGCCGTCGGGCACGACTGGACTCGCTTCGACTGGAACGCGCAGCGCAGCGGATCGGTGCCGTTCTCGACCGGCATCAGCGCGACGAACGTCTTAGGGTTGAAGCGACAGCAGGTACGGCTGCCGGGCACCGCCGACTCGTCGCCGATCTACCTGCACGGCGTCAAGATCCGCGGCGCGACGCACGACGCCTTCTTCCTCACTACGACGTACGGAGTCACGCTGGCGATCGACGCCGCGAAGGGGTCGATCCTCTGGAAGTGGACGCCACCGGGATACCACGGCTGGGCCGGCTCGTACCGGATCACGACGGCGACGCCAGTCGCCGACCCGAACCGGCTGTGGATCTACGCCGCCTCGCCCGACGGCCGTATCGAGAAGCTGTCCGTTGCGAACGGGCACGCCACCTGGCGCGTCTCGATCACCAAGCTCCCGCAGCGCGAGAAGATCGCCTCGGCGCTCAACTACGCGAACGGGCACGTGATTGCGACGACCGGCGGCTATATCGGTGACCAGCCGCCCTACCAAGGGCACGTCGCGATCGTGAAGGCGGCGAACGGCAGGCTGCTGCACGTGTGGAACTCGCTCTGCTCCAACCGGCACCGTCTGATCGCGCCCAGCTCCTGCGCGTCAAGCGACTCCGCGATCTGGGGCCGCGCCGGCGCCGTTGTCGTTCCCGGCAGCGGCAATCTGCTCGTCGCGACCGGCAACGGGCCATGGAGTGGCAGCACCGACTGGGGCGACTCGACGCTGATGTTGACACCGTCGGCGACGAAGCTGCTCGGCAACTACACGCCGTCGAACACCGCGCAGCTGAACGCGACCGATCTCGATATCGGCTCGACGTCGCCCGTGTTCCTCAGCTCGAGTCGCGTTGCGCAGGGCGGTAAGGACGGGAAGATCCGGCTACTGAGCATGAAGCGGCTGCGGGGAACGGCGCCGCACAAGGGCGGCGAGCTCCAGCTCGTGTCGACTCCGTCCGGCCAGGAGTTGTTCACAGCGCCGGCGGTGTGGCGATCAAACGGGAGCGTCTGGATGTTCGCTGCCGACAACGGTGGCACCGCGGCGTGGACGCTGAAGGGAAGCAGTCTGCACCAGGTCTGGCACAACGCGAACGGCGGCACGAGCCCGATTGTCGCCGGCGGCCTGCTCTGGGTCTACGGCCCGAGCGGTGGCCTTCGCGTGTATAAGCCGGCGACGGGGCGGCTCGTGACGACGCTCCAATCCGGGCCCGGCCACTGGAACAGCCCGATCGTCGTCGACGGCCGAGTCGCGCTCCCCGAGGGCAACGCGAACGATCACAGTACGAGCGGCGTACTCGACATCTGGCGCTAAGAGCGCCTAATAAAGCGAAGCGCTCTGTCGCCTACGCGCGTTCGGCGGCGCGGATTGGTCGTGCGGGCCGAGCGGAATAGGCTCTAGAGTGCGCTCGTGCCATCTCGCCGGCGCCAACACGGACTCGAGCGGGTGCTCGGCTCGCCCGCCCTTTCTTCGACCGCTTACGGAGACGTCGGCTCGTCGATCTACTACGCACTCGGCGTTACCGCTGCGCTCGCGCTGGGACTGACGCCGCTCGTCTTCATCATCGCCGGCATCTTCTTCCTGACGACGTCGCTGACCTACGCCGAGGGCACCGTTCGCTACCCGGAGGCCGGCGGCTCATCGAGCTTCGCACGCCACGCCTTCAACGAGGTAGCGAGCTTCCTGGCGGCCTGGGGACAGATGCTCAACTACGTGGTCACGATCTCGATCTCGGCCTACTTCGTGCCCCACTACCTGTCGGTGTTCTGGGGGCCGCTGCGCACGCCACCCTGGGACATTGTCTTCGGCGCAGCTCTGGTCCTAACGCTCGTCGGGCTGAACGTCCTCGGCCTGCGTGAGGCCGTCAAGTTGAACGTCGTTTTGGCCGTCCTCGACTTCTCGACTCAAGTTCTGCTCGTCGCGCTCGGCAGTGTGCTCATCTTCAGGCCGCACATCCTGATCTCGAACGTTCACCTCGGCGTCGCGCCGCACTGGTCGGGCTTCCTGCTCGCGGTTCCGATTGCGATGATCGCCTACACCGGTCTGGAGACGATCTCCAACCTAGCCGAGGAAACACGCGATCCGCCACGCGACGTCCCGCGTGCCTACAACATGCTGCGTATCGCGGTCTTCGCGATCTATCTGACTCTGCCGGCGATCGCCCTAATGGCGCTGCCCGTCACGTTCAAGAACGGCCATTACCAGACACTTCTTGGTCTGCCCCCGGGGAAGGGCGGCTATGCGAGCGATCCGGTGCTAGGAATTGTCTCGGGCCTCAAGCTCCACGGCGTGTTCCATACGATCCTGCGCTATTACGTCGGTGTGCTGGCGGGGACGATCCTGATCATCGGTACCAACGCCGGCATCATGGGCTCCTCGCGGGTGAGCTACGCGATGTCGAGCTACCGGCAGATCCCCGAGTTCTTCCGGAAGCTCCATCCGCGGTTGCGTACGCCCTGGCGCTCGCTCCTCTTCTTCTCGGCGACCTTCCCGATTCTGCTCATGCTGCCGGGCATAGTGCTACACGATCGGGAAGTGAACTTCCTCGGGACGATGTACTCGTTCGGGGCGATGCTTTCGTTCGCCATCGCGAACATCTCGCTGATTGCCCTTCGCTACCGCTACCGCGACGCCGAGCTCGCCTACAAGGCGCGGCCGAATTTCCGCTTCAGGGGAGTGGACTGGCCGATCTTTGCCATCGTCGGACTTTTCGGGACCGCCGCGGCCTGGTTTTCGATCACGATTCAGGAGTCGAGCACGCGCATCGCCGGGATGAGCTGGCTGGCGGCCGGATTCGCGCTCTTCATCATCTACCGTAAGCGTGTCCTCAAGATTCCGCTGCGCCAGACGACTCACGCGCCGGCGGAGATTCTGCCCTGGCAGCTGGAGTACCGGCAGATCGTGGTGCCCGTTTTCGCCGAGGCGGACACTGCGACGGCGATGCACGTTGCCTGCGATCTGGCCACCGAGCGCCGCTCACGCATCACGGTCGTGGCGCCGCTCGAGGTACCGCTCTCCTTCTCGATCGCCGCGCGGCTTCCCGAGGAGGAGCAGCTCGGCGATCTGCTCGACGAGGCCGAGGCGATCGCGGCCGGCTACGGCATCAGCGTCCGACCACGGCTCGTTCGCACGCGCAACGCCGCCGAGGCGATCGTCGCCGAGGCTCGGCACCACCACGCAGAGATCATCGTCTTCCCAACGAGTCGGCCGCCATTCCGACGCCAGAGCAAGCACATGCCTCTGGACGCGACCACAGAGCTCGTGCTACGCCGCGCTCCCTGCCGCGTACTGCTGGCCGTCGAGCGGAGCGAAGCCCGCAAGCCAAGCTACCCACCCGATATCGCGCATTCCGAGGTACTACACGCTATATCCGGGGCCTAGAAAGGACGCTTGCCGGTGGTTCTATTCCGGTGAGCTAGGAAGCGGCTCTCGGCCCTAAGAACTTGAATCAGAATGGCGACAGAGTGCTTCTTTTTGA
>PMXT01000146.1 GCA_003170995.1 Actinomycetota bacterium
AAATCAGCGCCGGCGACGCTCACACCTGCGCGCTTATCTCCGGCGGCACGATCAAGTGCTGGGGCTACAACTTCTTCGGCGCGCTCGGTAACGACACGACGACCAGCAGCTCGACCCCGGTCGAGGTGAGTGGAATCACAAACGCCACCCAAATCAGCGCCGGCGGCGTTCACACCTGTGCCCTGCTTCCTGGCGGCACGATCAAGTGCTGGGGCTGGAACATCTCCGGCGAACTCGGTGACGGCACAACGACCGACAGCTCGACCCCGGTTCCGGTCAGCGGCATCACGAACGCCACCCAAATCAGCGCCGGCGACGCTCACGCCTGCGCCCTGTTTCCTGGAGGCACGATCAAGTGCTGGGGCGACAACGGCACAGGCCAGCTCGGTAACGACACGACGACCAACAGCTCGACCCCGGTCGAGGTGGTTGGCTTCTTTTAGCGTCATCGAAAGAGTGCAGCAGCGTCGTGCCTGATCATTACGCCACAATCTAGAGCCAGTGGCTTCTAGCCTCCCGCAAACGGCGACTGCGCAGTCAGGCCGCTCAACCGACGGGGAAGGTCCGTTCCTGAGGCTGTGGTGCCGCTTTCACTCTGAAGACCTACCTGCATCTTCTCGATGAAGGCATCGCTAACCGACCCGTCGTTTCTCGATGAAATCACAAGCGGGTTAAGTAATGGGTCAATCAGAATCCCCGAGAGCGACCGAAGTTCCCGCCCTAATAATCAGCCTAATAGCAGGGAATAAAGCGCGAACCTCAGACAGGCCGAGAGCGACTGAGACCCTATTAGGGGACTTTTAATCCCAAGGTCGCAGGTTCGAATTCTGCACGGCCCATTCTCGCGTCACTGGGCGGCGGCACGATCCTCTCCGGGCCCGTGTGTTCAACACTGTGCCCTCCGGGCTCGCACCGCCAGCGAGGCGCCAGAGACGCGAGAAGACGCCCGGTTCGAGTCCAGCACATGCGTGCGGTGGCCAAGAACAGCCATGGGAACTCGCGTCGCCGGTTTACTCTCAATGCTTACCTGCAGTCCGCAAACAGCGGAATAGGCAGACGTCGGGAAGTACGAGCTGCCGATTGCAGTCCACATGTGGTTGATACGCTCCTGTGGCCATCCGGGGACCGTCACGACGGCAAGTACGAACGCGAGCACAAGTAGAAACCCGACGCCCAGGTGAGGTAACCGAGCGATCGCCGCGATAACGAGTGCAAGCACGACGGCAGCAAGCACAAGAACAGCCGAAACGATCAGACGCGCATTAGCGGAAGTATTGAGGTATTGGCCACAAGCGGGTGACGATCGTAGGCGTTGCACTAGCACACCCGCGAAGACCCATGAGAGCGCGGTGTACGCCAGCGCGATCCACCACGCAGGATGACGACCGCCGCAGATGCAGACTGCCGAGACGAGCGCGGCCTGCGCGAGCACACCGCCTAGGACTGCGAGCCACAATGCGGTGCCCTCCCAGAGCAGATAGATCGATACGAGAGGACCTGAGAATGCGGCAACCCCGAGCAAGGCGATCCTCGCCGGCGAGAGGCGTTCGAGCGCAGCGCCTAACACGGAGGCTGCGGCGGATGATCGCAGGCGGGGAGGCATCTCAAGGATCGTATTCGAGATCAGTAACTCCGTCTCGCCACGCGCGAGCGCTTCATCTCTTCTCCGGCGTCGAGTGCTATCGACTTGGGTTGGAGTTGGAGTTCACACGATCAGTTGACACCTCAGTTGAAGTACCGCTGTACGTCGAGTAGTTCCGAGCGACCGTAGGCTCGAATCGCGTTCAGCGCGGAGGCAACACTGGGGCAACCAGCCCCACCGAGATCAAACGGTTAAAATCGGCCCAGAATCGCCTGTTTACCAGCTAGACCGAGACCGGCCGAGGTCCCGGTCGTCTCCTTTTAATCCCAAGGTCGCAGGTTCGAATCCTGCACGGCCCATCCCACATCCTCGGCCGGCGGCTCCCTGCAGCCAGGCGCGACTGGCCTTCCGGGAGCCGCCTGACACCACTGGCCGCACATCGCTCTCCGGGGTCGTGTAACAACACTGCCCCTTCCGGCGCTGCACGCCCAGCGTCGCCCCGAGAAAGCGGGACGTCGACGCGCCGCTTTTCCCCAACTCGGTCAATCGTGCTGTACCGCTCAGACGGTTCGGAGGGCTTCGGTTGGGGACATGCGGGCGGCGCGGATAGCGGGCAGGAGGCCGGCGATGGCGCCGATCAGAATGGCGGCGACGAGCCCACCCGCCCAGGCGGTGGCGGGGATGACAACCGTCCAGTGCTTGAAGTGGGCATAGACGGCGGTTGAGAGCGCGCCAGCGGCGACGCCGGCGGCTCCGCCGATCAGCGCGAGCAGAATCGCCTCGGAGAGGAACTGGCCGCGGATCTGGCCCTTGGTGGCGCCGAGTGCTCGACGCAGGCCGATCTCCGAGCGGCGCTCGAGCACGCCGATGAGCATGATGTTGCCGACGCCGACCGCTCCGACGAGCAGCGAAACGGCGCCGAGTCCGAGGAAGAGGCTGTTGAGCGCACTCTGCGCTTCGGCCCGGGCGGTGAGTGCGGCGGAGGGCTGACTGACCTGGACCTCGTTGGGCGCCTCCGGGTTGGCGGTCTCGGCGAGCACGGACTGGACAGCGGCGACCTGGCTCGTCTCGCTGCGCACGTAGATCGTGGTCGGGTGACCGTCGAAGCCGAGATAGCGCTGGGCTGCTGGAAAGCCGACCAGAACGGAGTTGTCGATCTCGGGCGCGAGCAGGGCGGGCTTGAGGATCCCGGCGAGGTAGAACCACTGGTTGCCAGCCCAGATCCGCTCGTTCGGGAAGATGTGTCCGATTCCCAACCGCTGGGCGGCGGCGGCTCCGAGCACCGCAACCGGCTCCTGCGCGGTGGCAGCGTTGAGGTAGTTGCCCGTCCTGATCGCGGTGCCTACGGCCGCGGGCAGGCCCAGGCTCGCCGCCTGGACGGTGATGGCGTTGGTGTTGACCGACGGGATGAGCGGGCTGCGAAAGGCGTTCGCACCAGTGGAGCCTGTCTCTTGCACCTGGGTGACCGGGCCGATGCGGGCAATCATCCCGGGGCTCGCGAGCAGTAGCTCGGCGTTCTGCCCGAACATGGTCTGCCCGTTGGAGACGGTGAGCAGATTGGTGCCCAGCTTGTCGATCTCGGCCAGCAGGCCCGCCTGCGACGAGGAGGACAGGCCGAGGACGGCGACTATCGCCGCCACGCCGATGGCGATCCCGAGCGCCGACAGCGCAGCCCGAACGCGGCGCGTGCGCAACCCGACGCTGGCAATACGGGCGAGATCGGACAGCCGCAATCGGGGCGAATCGATGCTCGTACTCGCGCTCATCGTCGCGGGCGGTTGACGAGCGCGAACGCCGCCCGCCTCGCTCTGCTCCCGGCTGTGGTGGTGACGATGTAGCCGCCGGCTTTCGAGTTGGCGCTGAACGGTGGCGCCACGGCGATGCCCTTGCCGTTCGTGGTCACGCGAACGGTGCGGCTGTTGCGTGTGTGGCCGGTGCCGGAATGGATCGCGAAGTGGCCGCCCGGCCCGTGTGTGGGCGCCCTGAAGGTGACCGTCGTGCCGGCGACGGGATTGCCATAGGCGTCCGTCACGGTGACGGCCAGCCGGA
>PMXT01000046.1 GCA_003170995.1 Actinomycetota bacterium
TCGCCAAGACGATCGACCACTCGTTGCTCGGGCCCGAACTCGACACCAACTCGGTGATTGCCGGCTGTGAGCTGGCGCGCCTCTATGACGTCGCCTCGGCCTGCGTCAAGCCCTGCGACGTTACGCTCGTGGCGGAGTTGCTCGCTAGCTCGGACGTGAAGGTGAGCACCGTGATCGGCTTCCCGCACGGCTCCTCGACCACGGCGGTCAAAACGTTCGAAGCAGAGCGGGCGATCGCCGACGGCGCCGAGGAACTCGACATGGTGCTGAATATCGGCCGACTCCGCTCCGGCGCTGTCGGCGAGGTTCGCGCCGACATTCAGGCCGTCGTCGAGGTCGCCGCCGGGCGGGCGCTGGTCAAGGTCATCCTCGAAAACGCCTATCTCGACGAGGCGCAGAAAGTGCTCGGTTGCCGTCTCGTCGAGGAGGCGGGTGCCGACTTCGTCAAGACCTCGACCGGCTTCGCCCCGTCGGGCGCCACGATCGAGGACCTGCGCCTGATGACGAAAACGGTCTCGCCCCGTATCGGCGTCAAGGCCGCCGGCGGCGTACGCACGCTCGACGCGCTGATCGACGCCATGAACGCGGGCGCCACACGGATCGGTGCCACCGCGACGCAGGGTATCCTCGAGGAGTTCAAGGTTCGAAAAGGGCAGACGTAGCTCCACCGTCCTCCCCCCTTCAGCGCGCTAGGCGCGCGGTAGACGAATAGCGCATCCGCGTTAACGTGAATCGAGTAGATATCCCTCGATTAAGTGATAGAAGCTAAGGGCGATCGCGCGAATCGGCGATATAGCCGTTGTCCCCCTACGACTGTGCTGGACCAGTACCACCGGCGGAGGCACTTTGTGGCAACCGATCTCGAACAGCAACTCGTTCAGCTTGATGAGCTCCTCGGCCTGCTCGATGCGAGAGCTCTTCGCGGTGCTCAAGAAGCTCTCGAGCACCGGATAGCCGAGCTCAGTGAGCGGCTCGAAGTGGCGCGTCAAGCACTCGCACAGGCACACGCTCAACGCAAGCGACTCGCTCGCGCGCGCCTCCTACTCGACGAATCCGCTCAGGAAAACAGCACCAACGGCGATCCTGCGCTTCACCACAAAGAGCAGACCGTCGTAGAGCCGGAGGATGTGCAGGCGCGCATAACAGCTCCCTTCGTCGCCGAGCGCCGCGCGAACGGCGAGCGACGGGCGAACGGCGAGCGGCGTGACGTCGAGGATAGGCGCAGTAAGAACTAGCACTCACGCCTACAGCCGCTCTCGCATCTCTTCACAGTAGTTCGAGTCAGGCTCTGGCTGAGAGCCCATCGAGAGTTCTCTTCGCGCCCTCGAAGTCACCCTCGTCGAACATCAAGAAGGCCATGACGACCTCGGGATCGAATTGCTTCCCTCGCCCGGCTAGGAGTTCTGCCCGCGCTTCGCTCGCCGACTTCGCACCGGCGTAAGGCCGGTCACTTCGCATCGCCATCCAGGCATCGCAGCAGGCAACGATTCGCGCCTCGGTCGAAATCTCTTCCTTCATCTTTCCTTCCGGATAGCCGCGCCCGTCGAAGCGTTCGTGGTGCTCACGAATGATGTTTCCGATACTCACTAACTCCGGCGCCAACTCGACCAGCGCGGCGCCCCTCTCCGGATGCTCCCGTATGACCTCCCATTCGATCGTCGAAAGCGGCCCGCGCTTGCCCAGAATCGATTCCGGAATTGCGCTCTTGCCGATGTCGTGATAGTGAGCCGCCAGGGCACAGGACCGTTGTGCGTATTCGTCCAAGCCAAGAGCTCGCGCTACCAGCGTTGCCCAGCGTTCCATCTGCCCGACTCCGTCCGTCACCTCCTCGACCGAGTCAAGCTTCGCCTCCAGCGCCCCCACTTCCGATGGCGGAGGATCGAGCTCAGATGTCGACGCTGCCTCCGGCGCATATTCGAAACGCCCGTTCGACACCGGAGCCGGCATTAGCAACGGAGAGACCGCACCGGCTGCGTGGCCACTCAGATGAATTCGGTTTCGTCCTTCTGCCTTCGCCTGATAGAGAGCGGTGTCCGCGGCCCCGACTAGCTCCCGCGGCGTGTTCGCATCCTCAGGCCAGCAGGCGCCTCCGATCGAGATCGTCACTAGCACTTCATGATCGTGAGGAAGTTGGAACGGCACTTCTTCGAAAGCTCGCCGGCAGCGTTCGCCGATTTCCCTCAACTTCTCCTTGCCGCCATCGGGAAGCAGCACAACAAACTCCTCGCCGCCGTAGCGAGCAACGAGATCGCCGTTTCTGACCGCGTTCAGCAGTCTACGCGCGACCTCTCGCAGAACACTGTCCCCGACCAGATGCCCGTACCTGTCGTTGATCTGCTTGAAGTGATCGAGGTCACAAAGAAGCACCCCGACCGGCACCTGTGATCTCGCACTCCGGTCGAGCTCGAGTTTCAGCTCGGCATCGAGGAAACGCCTGTTGTAGAGACCGGTGAGAGAATCCATCACGGCCAGCTGCTCCTGCTCGCGCAGCGCCTCCTCGAGCCGAGCCGAATGGTGGTGGCGCTCCCACACCTGCACGAGCAGCCGCAACACCAACAGAACCGAGACAGCGCTCGTTACGGCGAATCCGGCGAGCTGTTCTCCGCGCTGGAAGGCGAGCCCCGCATAAGCCAGCGAAACGGCAAAGGCCCCGAGCACGACCGCCAGCCTCGCCACTCCTAAGCCATAACGGCTGCGTCCGCGCACTCTCCCGGATCTACCGGTCGACTCCGCAGCGATGACAATGAGCAGCGCCCCTCCCAACACGGCGCCATGAATGACCGCCATGCTCCCGTTTGCAAGCAGGTGGCGGCAAACCAAGAGATCGCCGGCAAGTACGGCGCCGATAGCCGCCACGAGGACGAAGGACGAAATCTCCGTCTCCAGCGCTGCCCGACTCGACAACGCGATCAGCAGTAGAGCTGCCACCGCGATAACGGGAGAGACGAGTTGAGGAAGCAGAGCCGAGCCGCCGTTATCGCCCAGTCGCGGCAAGACAGCCAGCTCGAGCCACGGAGCCGAAGCCGCGAGGCCGATCATCGCCGAGTCGATTAGGCCGAGCGACCATGCAATCGCCGAGGAGCCGGCCAGCGCACGCAGCGCGCCGAGTATCAGCAACGAATATGCGCTCAGTGCGAATACGCCGCTCACTAGCCAACGCGAACTCATGCTCACGTCCAGGTGGCCTGCAAGCAAACGGCCGGCTTCGCCTACCACCAGCAGTAGGCAGAAGATTGGAACCGCCCGCCAGATCGCCCGCATCGACTCCGAAGCTCGGCGCGTGGCGAAAACAGCCGAGTACCCGGCAACCACCAGCGCTCCCAGCAGAACGCCTTCCCTAACTGCCGACCCGTTGAGCCCTAACCAAAAACTGAGAACGTAGGCCAGCACAAGCAAGAGCGCAAACTCCGCTACCAGAGGAGACGCTTCGCGACGGCGGGTACGCGTTTCATCGCCTTGCTGAAGAGCGGTCGCGTCCATCACACGCTTCGAATATCGCCCGTGAAAGGCATTCGTAACCACGAACCAGCGCCAGGCATCCACATGCCGGCATAAGACCGACCCTTCGTACGGCAATACGAGTCCTTGCGGCGGAAGACCTCGCGTTCCCCCGCCGCTGGACGACCTAGGCACAACACAAGCCAGCTCCTACCGTGGGGGGAGAAGCACTGATTATATGGTGGTCACGGATAGTTGTCGTCTCACATCACTCGTTCGAGGGACGATGCTCGCAGTCGGTGTCCCTCGTTCGGGTGACATCGCTATGGCGCCGCGATTCCGTGGAGCCAATTCCAGCTCAGCGCGAAGGATCGAAGCGCGCCAATCGGTTTTCGTTGTAACGACCGCGAGCTAGTTGCTCAAGACAGCAGCTTCCCCAGCTGCATCGCCGCGCCGAGATCGCCACTCACCCTGAGCTTGCCGCTCAGATACGCGGGCATGACCCCAAGCTCGCGCTCGAGCACGCGGGTGAAGGTCTCCTCCGAAGCAGAGATGGTGCAATCGGGAGTTGTATCGACGCCCGGATTGGCCGTAACCTGATTTGCCTCGATACGAACCGTCCAGGCCATACCACCCTCGATCGCGAAGACGTAGACAGCCTGCACTCCAGACAGATCCTTCCCGGCCGCTCGGGCGGGAAGCTCGGCGAAGAAGCTCTCCAGTTCGCCGCTCAACCGCTCGTCCGAAACAAGCTTGACATAGACGAGGAGTTGCGCACCGGGGCCTGCTCCATGCAGGTGAGACTAGCGCTTTGGATAGACCCGGAAGTCTCGTGGCGGACAAAGCCTCTCGTTGAGTCGCTCGCAGGGCCAGAACGCAACCACGCGTCGCGTCTCGACTGCACTCAGGGCTAGCTCAGGCAGCGCGCTCCACAGGTCGTGCGAGATGACGCCGTATCAGCGCAAGAGAAAGCTCGTACTGGCAGCGCCCGATCTCCAGCCTGTTGCGTTCAAGTATCTCGCGCGAGCTCTCAACCTCGCGAAGTTTCTGCCGCTTTTGCACGAGAAGCGAGACCTCGAGCTGAAGCTGCTCGGGGCTATAACCAGATCCGTCGGTAACACGTCGCCGCATTTCACTTTCCTTTTTTCTCGGTGGGATCGCGCTTCCTCCTGCAATGATTTCTGATCAGGCTTAGAGAAGCCTGAGCCGCCGCTAAGAGTTCGCGAAGGGTTCGCGGAAGAGCGCACCTGCGGTCCCGAGTGGTCGCCAGCCGTTACTCTGGGCGTATGCGGATTCTGGTTCTGGCCGAGGAAGCTGGTCGGCTCCACAACGCACTCGACGAGGGCGGTTGCGAAGTGACCGTCAAGAGCCGTGCCGGCGAGGCCGAGCACCTCCTGCTCTGCGAGCGATTCGACGTCATCGTCTTTCACCCGCGCTCCGCCGAGCCCTACTTCCTCAGTCGCATGCTGCGAGATCATCCCGGGCAGGCGCTTGTAGTCTGGCTTCACTCCTCGTCGTCGGCGCGCGTCAGCGAGCTTCTCGATGCTGGCGCCGACGAGGTGCTCGACGGAACGATGGACAACCGCGAGCTACTAGCTCGCGTACGGAACGCCGCCAGACACGGCCGTCGGCCGGCCACGCAGACGCTCGAGCTCGCAGATCTCCGAATCGTCTTTCCCAGTGGGAAGGCAAGCTGGCGCGACCAGTCGCTTCCGCTCACCAGGCGCGAGCGTGGAGTACTGCTCGCTCTGGCCGAGGCGGTCGGCGAGACGGTTCCGCGTGGAGTCATCTACCGCAAGGTCTGGGG